>QGUH01000190.1 GCA_003242355.1 Pseudomonadota bacterium | reverse complement strand
CCACGACTTTGCGCAAGGCTGGCTCCATCGGCTCCCGTATACGCCGCCGATGTCCCGCGTCGACCGGGCCCGACGGGTCGACGCAGCTCGCGGCATCGGCGCCAGTCCTCGTCGATCGCCACACCGGGAACGCATCCGGAGGCGTCCGCCGTGTCGGCGCCGGATTCCTTCTCGGACGTCCGCGTGGGGGCGTCCGTTCGCGTCAGCGGGGCCTCTTCTCGGGCACTCGCGTCGGGGTATACGGGTATACGTCCGCGTCGGAGCGGGGAAACCGCACGACGTGCCGTCGCGGTGCACGACCTCGTCTTCCCAGGGGAGCCGGTGACGGCCGTGCACGAGATCGTCCATGTACGAGTAGGGGCAATCTTGCGCACCGCCGCGAACGGCGACGTAGCCGCGATGGCCCAGCTGGTAGATGTTGTTCTCGACGCCCCACAGGCGCCGCGCCTCGCGCACGCCGCGCCTTTCCGACCATCTCGCAGATGCGCCGCGTCTGGCGCTCGAGATCGGCGCCCGTGGACACCGTCGGAAGTTGTAGCTGTACCAAGCCGATGACCACGCCCGCGGGCGACGTGTTGAGACCACCGAGTCCGCTCATGGTGACGCTCGGGAGCATCCTCCAGTTGGGTTCCGCCACGCTTTCACGAACGTTGCGGCGAACGTCTGCATGGAGCGACCCGCCCGGTGGGCATCTCGCCGCGACCCACGACCCGCATTGCCCGAACGTGCGATCCACCGCGCCCTGCATGGCGCGACGTGAGCGCAATGGAGGGGTGCGTCGTCGCCCGCCGGGCCCCTCACACGCGATCCAGCACGTGAGGTCCAGAAGAGCGGCGCCACACGACGGCGCGCAGCGTGACGCGAAGCTCGTGCGAAACGCGCGGGATACCGAGCTCGGCTCATATCCCGGCGCGGAGAGAGCCCGCGATGGCCGGTTCGACGCTGCACGACCCTCTCGCTCGCCTGGCGGACCTCGAGACCGCCTTGAACGTCACGTGGGTCCTCGTCGCGGCCTTCCTCGTGATGTTCATGCAAGCGGGGTTCGCGCTCGTCGAAACGGGGCTCACGCGCGCCAAGAACGTCGCCCACACGATGGCGATGAACCTCCTCGTGTTCGCCATCGTCGTCCTCGGCTATTGGGCCGTCGGCTTCGGGCTGCACATGGGCGGCGTGGGCGCGCTCGCCACGTTCGGAGGGGACGCGACGCTCTCGAGCGCATTCAGCATCACCGTGGGCGGGCGCGAGATCGGTCTCTTCGGCACGACCGGCTTTTTTCTGACCACCGAAGTGTTCACGCCCGCCGTCGCGGCGCTATTCCTGTTTCAGGCGGTGTTCGCGGTCGCGGGATGCAGCATCCCCACGGGCACGCTCGCCGAGCGCTGGAAGTTCGCTTCGTTCGTGCTCTTCGACCTCGTGATGGCGACCGTGATCTACCCGGTGTACGCGCACTGGGTGTGGGGTGGGGGTTGGTTGGCCGCACTGGGCAGAAATTACGGACTGGGACACGGCCACGTAGACTTCGCCGGCAGCTCGGTCGTGCACCTTACCGGTGGCATGGCGGCCCTGGTCGGCGCGCGCGTTCTCGGCCCGCGCCTCGGCAAGTTCGGTCCCGACGGCAGGCCGCGCGGCATTCCTGGACACAACCTCCCGCTCGCGGTCCTGGGCACGTTCGTGCTCGCGTTCGGCTGGTTCGGCTTCAACGCAGGCTCGACGCTCGCCGCCACGGATCTGCGAACCGCGGTGGTCGCCGTGAACACGCTGTTGAGCTCCGCGGCGGGCGCGTTCGCCGCCACGCTGTACACCTGGCGCCGCTTCGGCAAACCCGATCCGACGTGGATGTGCAACGGCATGCTCGCCGGGTTGGTCGCGATCACGGGGCCGTGCGCGTTCGTCGATGCGCCGAGCGCCGTGTCGATCGGAGCGGTGGGCGGCGTGCTCGTCGTCAAGGCGGCCACGTTCGTCGAAGAACGCTTCGGCATCGACGATCCGGTCGGAGCCATCGCCGTGCACGGCGCCAACGGCGCCTGGGGCATCGTCGCGCTCGGCCTCTTCGCCAATGGCAGCTACGGCGATGGACTGAACGGCGTTCCCGGCGGCGTGCGCGGGTTGTTCTACGGCGATTCGGGGCAGTTCTTCGCGTCGCTGCTCGGCCTCGGGGTGAACGTGCTCTACGTCGGCGGCACGGCCGCCGCTGCGTTCCTCGTGCTCCACAAGCTGCTCGGCAGCAACCGCGTGCGCGCCGAGGAGGAGCTCGAGGGGCTGGACGTCACCGAGCTCGGCGTCGAGGGCTACGCGCCGGACACCACCGCGCCTCCGGCGCACGTCGAGCCCGCTCCCAGCGTCCCGATTGCGATCCACGTTGGTCGTTGAGTCGCAAACGCGTGCGCGACCGAACGGCCGCGTCGCAGCGCTCGTGCAGCCGAAGGCGTCCGTCGCAGCGCCGCGTCACCGCGCTCACGCAACCGAAGGCATGCTTCGCAACGCCGCGTCGCAGCGCTCTTGCAACCGAAGGCGTGCTTCTCCGCGCCGCGTCGAGGCGCTCATCCAACCGGGTGCACCGAGCCGAGGCGATCGCGCAACCCGATGACGTGCGCCACGGCGCCGCGTCGAGGCGCCTACACGATGGGACGGCCCCGATACGTCCGCGCCGACTTCACGCGGCTCGCGTCGCTCGACGGCGCTCCCGACCGACTCGGCGTCGACGACGCAATCGGCGTCTGCGACGAGCGCAGCGTGGTCGGAGACGGCTCGGCGTCGGGCGCCACGGATCGAGGCGCGTCGATCCTCGGCAGCCGCCGCGCCACGAGCGAGAGCGCCATGCGCAGCGCCGGCACGTTCACCGCCTCGCTCGCGATCACGCAGAGCAACCCCACGCGCGCGCGCCGCACGTGGAGCTTGTAATCGGTGAAGCGCAGCGTGAGGTGCTCGAGCGGCTCTCCCCCGTTCTCGAGCACCTCACACAGACGCGCGATGCGAGAGCCCGTGTGCGCGAGCAGCGCATCTTCGAAGACGGCCGGCAAATCGCGCCCGAGCACCTGGCCCGTGTCCGCGACCACGAAGCTCCCGTAGACGCCGGCGATGTCCCTGAGATCGCAAAGCACGTCCATCGCGCCCTCAGATCCCGATGCGCTCTCGCGAAAACCCCATGTCGACGCCCACGGGCGCCGTGAGGCCCACGATGTTGCCCGTCTTCTCGACGACGATGACCGTGCGCGTCGCTTTCGAAATCCCTTCGAGCGCGCGCAGCTGCTCGAGGCCGAGCGCCTCTCCGATGAGGCTGCCGAGCCGCGCCGCGAGCGCCACGATGCCGGTCAGCTCCTCGCTGGTCGAGCCGCGGCTCGAGAGCACGGCGCCCGACGGGTCGAGGCGCACGGCCGAAATCCCTCGAGGAAGCACGGATTCCGACGGAGCATCCGACCTCGGCGGTTCGGACGCTCGGCGCTTTCCTTCCTGTGCCATGGTGCCCTCCTCTGCGCGCCGCGGTTTCGTCGGCGCTCGCGCCACGAGCTCCGTCACGTGCCGACGCCCCGAATCCTCGTCGCGCGCCCGCTGCTCGTCCCGCATCTGCGCGGCCCGGAGCAAGAGCGCCTGACAGCTCGTGGTGATACTGCCGAGCTCCGGCCAACCGGCGCTGCACGGCTCGAATCGCCCCGTCGTCCAACTCAAGATCTCGAGCGCCGCCGCCTCTCCCATCGCCGACGCCGTCACGGCGTGCACGATGCGCCCGCCCCTGAAGTACAAGTAGCCGACCTCGTCCCCGGACGTGACGCGGATGACGCGCTCGGAGCCCGATTGGCATTCGAGCTGTACGAGATCCGCGAGGCTCGCGCGCTCGAACCTGCCCGAGAACCCCTCTCCGGAGTCCTCTGTGCGTCCGTTGGAGCGAGCCGCCACGATGGGTCCTGCGTGGGACATTCGATCGAACCTCCCCGAGCAGAGCCCACGCTCTGATTCTCCGTGGTTTCTACGAGTTTGCCGGCGCGCTCTCGCTCGACGCGGCCCCCGCTCGACCTGGCTCGGCTCCGGGGCGCTGCCCCCCGATGAACCCCGCATCGTTACCCGGGATGTCGAAATATGGGTCCGTGTTGAGCAGAGCACGCGAATCGATCAGCTGGTTGGCTTCGACGGCTCCCGAAACCACTGGCGCGAGTTGGATGACGTCCTCTCTCTCCGCCAGGGCCCTCACGACCCACGCGGGTAGATCTGCAGAAAATGCATCCACGAGCCAGTGAGACTCGCGGACTTGGCCCCCGAGCTTGCGCACTTCGGTCGCCCACCACGTATGCTCGGGTGCGCGAGCCGCTCGAATGCGCTCGACGATCGCATTGGAGACTTCGCGGGTTCGCGCGTTTTCTGGCGAATCTCGCGACTGGTCGGGTTGCAGCGACGGAAACCGCGGAATCCTCACGTTCTCCCGTCGTCCGTCGACGTCGCGCAACCGACTCCCAAACACCCGACGATGATGACACTGCCCACGATACCGAGAACTCTTCTCATATCATGCCTCCCGAGGGGCAGTCGTGCCGCCCCCTCTCGCGATTCGCGCACAGCTTTTCGTGGTCGAGAGCCAAGCAGCATTCGGTGCGATTGAGCGCAAACCTTATGGTGTTGCAGGGGCGAAGGTTGCACCGTTGTTCCAGTGCAACCAACGATGATCGGCGAGCCGCACCGATCTCGACGATTTCTCGATTTTGCGGTCACCCGAGCGGCGGCACGAGACTTGCCAATGGTGAGCGCAACGGCGCTCCGACGCCGGGAAAGACCACATGGGAGAGTCGACGATGAAAGGAACGCTTCGACATCTGATGGCCGCTGCCGGCCTGTTCGTCACTGCCGTGGCCGCACACGCGGACGCAGCCACGAGCTACTGGATCGAAGGGGTCGTCAAAGAGGTCGAGCTCTGGGACGAAGACAACTACGGTGAAGGCTCCGGTCAGGGCATGACGGTCTGGTTCGCCGAGGGGTACACGGGCAACTTCTGTAATGGCAACGGCAATTACGGCGGACCGGGCGCAGCCAAAATCCCGATGGACTCGACCCCTCTCTTTTCGGAGATGGTCCGCACGGCGCAAGCGGCGGCGCTGAGCGGTAAGCGGCTCCGTATCCGGTCCACGAGGACGACCAGCAGCCTCGCGAGCTGCCGGGTTTCCTACATGCTCCTGAGGCTCTGATGGCTTGCGACGCACGGTCCGACGACCCAAGCGACCACCTGGAACGGTAACGCAGGTACCGTCATGTACTTTTGCCTGAAACGAGGGTTCGCCGCTCTCTCGACGACCCTCACCATCTCGGCCGTTTGCCTGCCAGCGGCTGCCGACGACTACGATCCCCTCGACGCGAAAGCGGTCCTCGCCCACGCAGAGAAGACGGCGATCGAGCACGGCGCGAGCGCGCTGTCGGATCTCGGAAAACGACTCGCCGGAGCGGCACTCGATTCGTACGTTCCCGGAATCAGTGCGACCCTCGGCCTTTCGAGCGACGACATGAGCTCGACCGAGATGCTCGCCGCGATCCAGGCCGACGGGCAAAGGACTCGCGACTTGCTCGAAACCGTTTGGAATTGGGCGCGCGCTCAGCACAACGCGCAGATCCAAGCGGACTATGCCGCCATCGAACGGGAAATCCAGGCGTGGACCACTACGGAGCCCAGCGTTCGCCCCTTCGTTCGCACGCGCCTGGACGCGATCGTGAGCGACTGCGTTGCGGTGATAGCCAAGCTTCAGTACTTGCCCGAAGTCCTCAGTCGCCTCGACTACCTGCACGCCTACGTCACCCTGATGAACCTCCTGATTGCGCTCGAGGCGGAGCGCTCCGAGCTCGAGGTCGTGGCGGGGCATGCGTACCCGAGCAGCGGAGACCCGGGAGCTTGGTGGGACGCTCTCAGCGACGCCACACGAGAAGAGCTCGCTCGTGCTGCCGACCGGACCAAACGAGAACGCATCGCGGGACTCCTGCTTCCTGGGCTCGCCATCAGCTTCGCCACTCATCTCGCCGACATGGATGCGGGAACTCTGGTGGGAGGCACCCCTGGGCTCTCCGACTTCGTGGCAGCGCGCGACTGGATGTTCTCGGACGTGAGATCGGGAATCCCGCCCAATGGGCTCAGCGACGGGACGGCGCGATGGTTTTACTTCGTCGGACGCGATCTCGAGCCGCACTGCCCGAGGAAAACGCAGTACTGTTCGGCATACAGAATCTTTCGCGGGAGTTGGAACAGTGGCGTTGGCCAGTTCCGGTACACCGTGGACTTCGAGGGTGGGTCCGGCCCGTACTACCCGAGTGACTACGCACCCTACGAAGAGCATCGGGAGCTGGTTCTCAAGGACATGATCCTGCGTGGCTACGGCCCGGTTCGGGCGCTGGCCGAAGCATGGTGGGACACTTGGGATTTGGGCGAACGCCAACGCCTCTGGTTGGATGACCGGATCGACGCTTACCTCGAGGAAGCCGACTCCAGGCACGAGGGCGCGCTCGAGATGCTGGCGTACTACCAGACTCTCGACATCACTCCCGCACAGAAGAGCCGATTGTACGGATTCGCGCTGGCGGAAGGTCTGAATGCAGTGGTCGAGATTGCTTCCGCCGCTCTCCTGAATCGTGATTACATGGACAGCGCCACGGTCACGCGATTCCCTTGGCAGGTGCATCGCGCCGCGATCCGTGCTTATCCGGCGAGCATGGAGAAGCTGGGACTCCCCTATCGTGCCCAGTCGGCCGCGAAGGTCGTCGCGACGCTCCTGTGATGGGCGCCCGAGTCCCCCAACGGGGCGTGGCGTCCCGCGGGTGACCCGCGGGGACCCCTT
>QGUH01000189.1 GCA_003242355.1 Pseudomonadota bacterium | reverse complement strand
TTCGTGGCCGAAGAGCTGGCTTTCGACGAGCTCGGCGGTGAGCTCCGCAAAGTTGAGCGTGACGTACGGGCCCGTGCGGCCGCTCACTCGATGCACCTCGTACGCCACGCGCTCCTTTCCGGCTCCCGTTTCTCCGAGGATCAGCACGGGCGCCGGATCGCTCGCGCTCCGCTCGAGCTGCTCGCGCGCTCGGGCCATGGCCGCCGAGCTCCCGCGAAATACGGGATCGGCGTCGAATCCACGCGCCGAAGGCTCGTCCACGATACCGAGCACGTCTCCCAGGCGAACGACCGCGTTCGGGGCGAGCGCGACCGGCGCGGTGACCCGCGCACCGTTCACCCGCGTCCCGTTGCGGCTCCCGAGGTCACGCAGGAACAAGACGCCGCCCAATCCCCGTTGCACGACGGCATGGCGTCTCGACACGGTCTCATGGAGCAGGGTGGCGACGGTCGCGTCGGGGGAGCGACCGAACGTCAGATCCGGACGGAGCTCGAAACGCTGGCCCGCGAGCCCCGCGGGGTAGACGAGCACCAGCTCGTGCGCTTGGGCTGCGCTCGAGGCGCCGGACGGCGCGCTCGGATGCGTCGTTTGAAATCCGGCGTTCTCCAGCGACATCGCCTCTGCTCTCCCCTCAAAAGCGGAACGAAAAGCCGACGCGATCCGCTGCGAGCGTGAACGAGACGTCGGCGAAGACGTCACTTTCCGAGCCGGGCTCGTAGCGATCGGGGTCGGGCCCGAAGGCGAAGAGGAGCGCGCCGGTCGCGATTGCAGCGGCGCCGACGCCGACGCCCACCCAACCGAGCGCTTGGCGCTTGCGCTTGGCATCGAGATCCTCGACGAGGATCGTGGCGATTTCCTCGCAGGTGTCGGCCTTGCAAGCACCGGAGGGACTCGCGCGCACCTCGGCCTCGTGACGATCGAAGGCGCGTTCGGCCTCGTCGATTTGCCCTTGGTTCCAGAGCAAGAAGGCGCCGCTGCCCGCGGCGAGCAGGCCGCCCGTGGCGAGCGAGAGGGTGGCCCAGGTTCGCAACGTGCGCGCGCGGCTCGTGTAATCGGCGAGATAATCGGCGGTGGGGAGCAGGCGAACGTCGATGGGGTTCGGACCGGGCCGGATCGCGACGGAAC
Organism: Pseudomonadota bacterium; assembly: GCA_003242355.1. Taxonomy (GTDB): domain Bacteria; phylum Myxococcota_A; class Polyangia; order Polyangiales; family Polyangiaceae; genus PMG-095. Next base: position 5,692 of record QGUH01000189.1, on the reverse strand, counting down.
GCTCCACGTCGAAGAATCCGGCGCGTTGAACGCGCACGGTGTGGCGACCCGCAGGCAGAAAAAGGCCGCGCCCGGGATGGGCTTGCGGGCGCCCGTCCACCCAAACCACGGCATCCGATTCGCTCACGGTGAGGAGCAGAACGCCTCCGCGCGCTTGGCCGGGCCCGTGGGGCTCTAGCACGCGATCGAGGCGCAGCTTGTGACCGGGTTCCAGCGCGACGCGTTTGCGCCACGGCACGTACCCGTCCCGCACGAGCTCGAGCACGTACTCGCCGGGTTTCAGGGAAAACGGGGTATCGAGCGGCGTCCGGCCAAGCAGCTCGCCGTTGGCGCGCACCTCCACGTCGGGGACGTTCGTCGTCACCTCGAGGTAGGCGAGCGGTTGCCGGACGGGAACGAGGCGGACCTCGACCACTTCGACCGCCTTTCCGGCGACGAGCGTGCGGAAGCGGCGCGGCTCGTAGCCCTGCGCCGAGACGGAGACGAGGTGAACGCCCGCGGCAACGCGAAGCGGAGGCGAGGGCGTTCGCCCCACGTCGACACCGTCGATTCGAATGAGCGCGTTCTCGACGTCCGTCTCGATGCGAATGCTCCCGACCTTCTCCGAGAGCGTGTCGCAGAGCTCGCGGGCGCGCTCTTGGCGCTCGGGTGCGAGGCTCGTAAGCCCCGAGCGCTCGAGGTGCTCGAGGGCTTCGAGCGACTCCACGACGTACCCGAGCCGCGCCTGCACCAGGGCGATGTTGTAGAGGACGAGCGGGTGCGGGACGATCGCGTAGGCGCGCTGGAACTCGGCAAGCGCTCCCATGAAGTCGCCCGCGTTGTACAGCGCGAGCCCGCGATCGAAGCGCTGCCGTGCCTCGTAGCGGGAGCCGGAAGCAACGGCAGGCAGCGACTCTCCCGTCGAGCGCGCGGCGCCGGCCGGTCGCGCCGCATGAGGCTCGCCAGAGGCGACGTCGGGCGTGCCGAGCACGCCGCAAAACACCAGGGTCGCCCTCGCACACCGAGAAGGGTTCATTCTGCGAACGGGTTCTCCTCTCCCAAACCGTCCTGCGCGGCGCGCGTGGTCGGTGTGGGAGCTTCCTTTCGGGAGCGAAGCGAGGGCGGAGCGGAACGCTCCGCTGGGTGCGCGCCGCCGCCTACGCGTCGCTGCTGTCGGTGTCGGGCGGCGTGCGCAGGTTCGACGTCGCGTGCCGGTTCGGTGTCGCGCGCGGGTTCCGTGTCGCGCGCTGGTTCGACTTCGTGCGCAGCGGGCCCCTCCGAGCGTGCGGCGCCAGGCGTGCGGGCCGGAGGAGCCGACGCAGCGAGCGGTGCCGTCGTGGGTGAGGGGGACGCACTGAGGACGAGGAGTCGGGGAGCCTCGGAACCTCCCTCACGATCCCGAGCCATCCAGGCCAGCGCCCCGGTCGCCGTCACCACGGCGATCCCCGCGAATGCCGAGGCGCGCCGCTTCGCACGTCGGAGAGCACCGCGGTGTGCTTCGGGCACCGGCGCCCGGCGCGCCGAGGGCGGGCGCGACACGACGTCGGAGGTCGGAAAGAGCGGCGTGCCGACCGTTGGCGCGTGGCGAAGGGACCCCCGGATTCGGGTCAGCGCCTCCTCGAGCGCTCGGCGGAAAGCAGCCATGTCCGGGTAGCGCTGGTCCCGATTGGTTGCCATCGCCGACGCCACGACGGTGTCGAGCCCATCGGGGAGATCGCGCACGAGCTCGCTCGGTCGCGGGTATTTCCCCTCGACGATTTGAACGCTCAGGCTCGCCAGCGTTTCCGCCAAAAACGGCACCCGTCCGGTGAGGCATTCGTAGAGGACCACACCGAGCGAATAAATGTCCGTCCGCGCATCGAGGTCCGGCGAGCCCAGGACCTGTTCCGGAGACATGTAATAGGGCGTGCCCAGGATCGCGCCCTCCGCCGTCAGGCGCAGGTTGCTCTCGGTCTGGGAGAACTTCGAGATCCCGAAATCGAGGATCTTCACGAAAGACCGTTCCCCCTTGCACACGAACAGGTTCTCCGGCTTGACGTCTCGGTGAACGATGCCCTTCGCGTGAGCCGCGCCGAGGCCTTCCGCGGCTTGCAGCGAGAGCTCGAGGGCGAGCTCGGGCGGGAGCCGCCCCGTGCGCTCCAAGACTTCTCGCAGCGAGTCTCCGTCCAGGAGCTCCATGAAAATGTACGGTTCGCCCCGCTCGCACACGCCGGCGTCGAAGGTTTCGACGATGTGGGGACTGCCGATACGCGCGGCGGCGGAGGCTTCCCGCAAGAAGCGCTCGACGACTTCGCGCGAGCCCGTGTGTCGCGCGTCGAGGACCTTCAGCGCCCCCAGGCGTTTCGTGATGCGGTGCTCGGCAACGAAGACGGTGCCCATGCCCCCGGACCCAATCGCGCGCCGCACGAGGAACTTTTCGTTCAGCGCTTCAGCGTCGAGCTTTACCGGTTCCATCGTGCGAAACGCAGAGTCGTTGAATCATCGTTGAGGCGAGGCTGCCGGCGGTGGAGTCGTGCGGACGCGAACAGCCGTCGACGTCACCGGCACGTCGACCAGTCTAGAGCACCGATCCGTTCGGTGGCTCGTCGTTCTCGCTCGTTTCGTTTGGGGGCGGCGCGCGCCACCCCTCTCCGCCCTGTTTGCTTCGGCGGGACCTCCCCCACGCGGGGACTCCGTTCGACGATGGTTTCCGCGTATTTCGGCGTGTTCCTGGCGGATGAGCGCTCTCGGCAAACGACGCTTGCACAGCGACGGACGAGGGACGAATCGTCCGTGCATCGACTTGGCATTCGGTCGTCCTTCACAGGGCTGGCGCCCCATGGGAGGAAATTCGGGCGGGCGCGTTTCCGAATGGAAATGGAGACGGGACGGCCGAGAGGCGGATGGCCTTGTTGCCGGGCAGCTTCGGCGTTAAGAGTCTTCCTTCCTTGGAGGCGGCGGCACGCTGTCGGCACCCGAGGAGCTTATCCGGAGGTGAGGAGCGTGCGAGCGAGAGGTGCGGTGGTTCGGTCGATCGGGTTGGCGGCTGGGATTGCGCTCGCTTTCGGGGCGTGCGCGGACTCCACCGAGGAGAGGATTCGGGCGAAGCAGCTCGCCCAAGGGTGCACGCACAACTCGGATTGCGAGGGGGACCTCGTGTGCATGTTCGGCCGCTGCCACGTCCAATGTTACGAAGACGAGGACTGCCGGCCGCCTCTGTTTCCGTATCAGTCGCGCTGCGTGCGGGCGAGCTCCGGCGTGAACGTGTGTCAGCTCGATTCGGACCGGGAGTGCAGCCGTGACGGCGACTGCCAGGGGGATCAAGTGTGCGCCGCGGACGCGCAATGCCGAGACGCGTGTACGTCCGAAGACGCATGCATCGCGGGTCTCGTTTGTTCGGCGACCGGGGAGTGCGCCCGCGACGACGAGCTGACCGACGACGGAGCGCTGTCCGAAGGCTCCGGGGGCAGCGGAGGCGGGCCCTCCGGGAGCGGAGGCGCGCCCGCCGAAGGAGCGGAAGCCGGTGCGGGCGGGGACGTGAACGACGGCGCTGCCGGACCCGGTGCCGCTGGCTCCGGCGGAGAAGGTGGAGCCCCGGGCGGGGCAGAAGGCGGAGCACCCGGCGGAGCGGCGGGCGCAGACGACGGCGCGGAAAGCCCGAGGGAGAGCGAGCCCAACGATTCTCGGGATGAGCCCAACGAGCTGCTGCTGGATACGGACATTCGCGCGTCGATTTCCCACCCCGACGACGCCGACTACTTCTTCACCGAGGTGCCCGCGTCGCCCGCGGCGGGCGGCTACTACCGCATTCTGGTGACCGACGTCGGGCCGGGCGCCGTCCTGGTCCAGGCCTACTCGGCTCTCAATCACGACCGCGTCTACTACGACGACCCCATCCAGCTCGGAAAATCGGTGTTCGGGTTCTTCACGGGGGCTCCGGGGGCCGCCTTCTACCTGTCCATCGCGCGTCGCGCCGGGACGGCGAGCGAGAGCTCGTTCGACTATACGCTGCGTGTCGAATACACGGCCATCGACGACCCGTACGAGCCGAACGACACGCAGCTCGAGCCCGCCGCCATCGCTATCGGCGAGCCCGTGAAAGCGTATCTGTTCGCTGGGCTCGAATCCGCCACCGCGAGCGCCGCGGACTTCGAAGACTGGTACTCGGTGGAAGCCGAGGCAGGGCTGCTCAAAGTCGAAATCAAGGACGTGCCCCTCGACGTTCGCATGCAGGCACGCGTTTACGAATCGACGCTCACGCCGGTGGGTGCCGAGGAGAAGGGGGTCACGAACGGAGCTCCCTTGAGCTTCGAGCGCGAGCTCCCGAGCTCGGAGACCTACTTGCTGCGGCTGACCTACGTCGGCGGCAGCGCCCAGCCGGCGACTGCCGGGCGCATGGACGCTCCGGACGAATTGCCGGATCACTTCACACGGCCCTACACGCTCACCCTCACGCAATAGGCGACGCTCTCGGAGGGAGCGGGCTGCTGGCGGGGAAGCGCTCGGGATCCGTCGTAGACCGATCGGTCGAATCGATCGGCGCTCTCGATGATCCGGATCGGAAAAGCGTCGTGGCAGGCGTCTTCCGGGCGTCCGCGGTCGCCGTGCGTTCTTCACTCGAGACGGAACGGGACGCGTGTCCCATGGGACGTCCCGGGGACACGACCTCGTCTCACTCGTGATTTGTCGGTGGGGCTCCGCCCTTCGCTGCCGAAACCACGTGGATTTCGCGACTTCTCGTTTCGGCACGCGCCTTGAAAAGAGGGTGTGCGCGCGCTGCTGACGAACGCCAGCACGAAGCGATTCGCGAAGCCGAAGCAGAGCTTCGACTTCGGCGCGCCCGGCTCGGATCGGAAGAAACGATCGAATTCGGCACTCAAACTCGGAGAGATGGCGATGAGTCTCGTGGTCATCAAGGACAACCACATCAAGTTCATGGGCACCAACTACTTCGTGGCCAACGCGCAGACGGTGACGATCGGCGCTTACGGGGAGAAGGCGACTCCCATCTTCGGGCAGAACAAGCTCGAGGTGGCGGCGACCATCCCCGCGCCGAAGCTCGACGGAAAGGTCCGGATCGCCGGTCCGTTCGAAATCGACGTCGAACGCTCGTCGAAGAGCGACTTCACGAAGGCAGTCGGCGCATCCTTCAAGGTCATCGGGTTCAACGGATCCCAGAGCGTCGTCTACGAGGAGTTGACGCGGAAACGCCTCAAGCTGGTTCAGCTCTTCGTTCTGGAGAACCACATGAAGGACGCGGTGAACGCTTCGCCGAAGGTCCTGTCCAACCTCGATCGGTTCGGCAAGGACGCCCGTATCGCGCACCAGGTGTTCGTGGTCATGGAGGCGAGCTTCGCCACGTCGTTCACGAGCGGCACCAAGACCGACATCACCGCGAACGCGGCCGGCATCGTCACGGTGTCGGTCAGCGGCGGCACGACGGTCGAGGGCAAAGACCGTCTCGTCTTGAACCCGGGAACCGTCCTTGCTTACTCGCTGCTCAAGCTCGACTGGAGCAAAGGCAAGATCAAGGACGTGGACGTCGACGAGTGGAGCGTGAACTGAACCAGCGAGCCACCTGTGCTCGGTGGCTGGTTCCGGAGGAGGAGCGCCGCTCGGTTGGCCGAGCGGCGTTCTTCGCCGTTTTTGCGCCAGCATGGGCGCGGCCTTCCGGGGGCAAGTCCGCCCGAAAGGAGACATACCAAACCAAACGAAACCGAAGTCGGGGAACGGT
>QGUH01001174.1 GCA_003242355.1 Pseudomonadota bacterium | reverse complement strand
GCCCCGGCGTTTCGTTTTCCGGGGACCGGCCCCGAAGGCTTCGGGCCGTCGCGTCGCGCGTGCCGTCCCCCACGCGCCAGCGCGCCCGGATTCCCAAACTGCCGATCGTTCCCATTCGGCCCGGGGCGCGCGCGGAGCCGGGGCGCATCGTGCTCACCAGTCGCGCATCGGGATCGGGGCTCGTGCGCGCCATTGCGGTGGGCGGGGATCCGGCCACGCCGCGCGTTCGATACCTCGACGGAGACGGGGGCGGAGAAAACGCGGAGGAAGTGCTCTCGGCGGACAGCTTCCACGTGCTCGGCGAAGCGCCGGAGCCCGGCAGGAGTCTCGCGTGTCGCGTGGACGGCACCGTCGAGCATCTCATTTGGCTGAGCTCGGCGGGCGAGCTTCGGGTCGGGCTCGGTTTCGCGGGGAGGATTCGCGTGGCACCCGCGGGGAGCTGTCGGGTGTTGCCGCTCGAGCCACGTGTTCGTCCCGGCGACCGCGTGTACGTCCCGTTGCTCGATGGCTTCGTGCCCGCGTCGGTCGTCGCCGTCGACGATCGCGTGGGGCGCGTGCTCGTGGACTACGAGCTCGCGGGCAAGCGGGTTCAGCGCTCCGTCGGGTTCACGAACGTCGCGCTCGAGCTCCCGTGAGCGCCCCATCCCCGGGAGGGACGGCGTCGAGCTCGACGAGCAGCGCGTCGAGCAGGGCCTCGTCGCGGCGGAGCACGGCCGCGTGGAACAGCCGAGCCCGCGAGTCGCTTTGGGGCAGGCGCGCGAGCAGGCGCTCGGCCAAAATGAGCTTTTGCTCGATGCGCGCCTCGCGAGAAAGCGGCAAAAGGTCCGGATCCGAGGGCATCTTCCTTCGGGCGCTCGATGGAGCTTCACCGGGCGAGGAGGTGGTGTGCTCGGTCGGGCGCGCGTTGCGGCGGTGGGACCCCGGAGTCATGGTGCGGCGCTGGGGCTTGCGAGCTCCCCCAGCGCCAACCCTTTCGATGCATCTTCCATTCCGCGATCGATGGCCGAGCCGAGGGAGCGTGAGGGCGACATGTAGGTGCTCGCGAACGTCGCGGTGTGCGCACGGCAGTTCCGCGAAACGCGATGGGCGTCGCCGCGACCCTTCGAAGGGCGTGGACTCGAGCCCGTGGCAAAGCTGTGCTCGCCCGAGGAGCGCAGCGTGACAGCGAAGTCGTGCTCGCAGCGCATGGCGCGTCGCCACGGCGCCTCGGCGGGTAGGCGTACCGGGGACGACGTCGGACACCCAGAGGCGGCGGAGGAGTGGCGTATCGAGAAAGTCGTCCCGGGTGGCGAAGGCCTCGCGCGGCTCGAAAGCGGGGAAATCGGCTTTGCGCCCGGCACGCTTCCCGGAGAACGCGTGCGCGTACTGCGCTCGAGCGCCGGGCGGGGCTATCGCCGGGCAGTGCGCCTCGAAATCCTCGAAGCCGCTCCTGGACGGGTGACGCCGCCCTGCCCCCACGCTGACGAGTGCGGAGGCTGCGATCTGCTCCACGCCGATTATCCGACGCAGCTTCGGGTCAAAGAGCAGATTCTGCGGGAAGCGCTGGAGCGTACGGGGCGTCTCGTGCCGCCGGCGGATCTCGGTATCGAACCGGCTCCGCGCCCGCTCGGTTACCGAAACCGCTTGCGTGTGCACCTCGACAGAAGTGGCGCCATCGGCTTCAAGGCGCGCGGCAGCCACCGCATCATCGACATCGCGCACTGCCGCGTCGCGGAGCCCGAGCTCGCGACGCGGCTCGAGACGTTTCGAGCGATTGCGAGGGCCGAGCCCGACCTCGTGACAGCGTTCGAAGAAGCCGAGCTGCGGATTGCTCCCGAGGAGCCCCGCGCCCCGTTGCCCCCGCGCCGCGACCGGGGCGCGCGCTCACACGGGGCCGG
>QGUH01000188.1 GCA_003242355.1 Pseudomonadota bacterium | reverse complement strand
CGGAGTTGGGGCCTTGGCTTGTTCAAAGGCCCCGGGGGCGGGGTGGCGTCGAGGGAAACCGCGCGCCCGCCCCGGGCCCGGTTCCCGGCCCGATGCCGGCGGAAACGCACGACACGCTCCCGCCCCCGCCGTCGGCGGTGGCGCTGGAAGAGGCGACGTCCGCGCTCCTCGCGCTGCGCGACTCGGCACGAGCGGCGCTCGGCGCCTCGAGCGAGATCCAGTGGTCGAGCCTCCGGTTCCTCGTCCAGGTGCGGCACACGTACCTTCTGTGCGAGGGGCCCGAAGGGCTCTACGTCATCGACCAACACGCGGCCGCCGAGCGCGTGACGTTCTCGCGGCTCCGCCGCGCGTACGCCGAACGCACGGTGGCGTCGCAGTCGCTGCTCTTTCCGGTGCTCTGCGAGGTGACGCCCGCGGAAGCCGAGCTGCTCGAAGCGAAGAGCCGCGAGGTCGCGGAGGCCGGCTTCGACGTACGCCCGCGGAGCGCCGACGTGGTGAGCATCCACGGGGTGCCGAAGCTGCTCCACAAAGCGAACCCCGAGCGGCTGCTCCGGGACCTTCTGAGCGAGGTGTCGCGCAAGGGCGAGCGCGCGTTCTCGGACGCCGTGGACCTGGCCTTCGCCACGATGGCCTGCCACGGCTCGCTCCGGGCCGGGGACGTGGTGAGCCCCGAGGAAGCGCGTGCCTTGCTCGAAGCGCTCGACGGGGCAGACTTCGCCGGGCACTGCCCGCATGGCCGCCCGATCGTAACGTTCCTCGGTTTCGCCGAGCTCGAGCGCAAGGTCGGGAGGCGGTGAGCGCGCCGCTCTCGTGGCAGTGACCGGTTGAGCGTCGTGAGAGTCGAAGAACCCAAAGCCGCCGAGCGGGAGCCGTCGGGCTCGGCCGTGGCTCGGACCGGAGCGGAGAGCGAACCGTTGATCGTCGTCGTGGGGCCGACCGCCTCCGGCAAGACCGACCTCGCCATCGAGCTCGCCGAGCGATTCGACGGCGAGATCGTGAGCGCCGACAGCGTGCAGATCTATCGGCACTTCGACATCGGCAGCGGCAAGCCGAGCGCTGACGAGCGCGCCCGCGTGCCGCACCACCTGATCGACGCCGCCGAGCCGGATGCGCCGCTCGACGCCGCGCGCTTCGCGGAGCTCGCCGAAACTGCCATCGATTCGATTCGGGCGCGTGGCAAGCGTCCCATCGTATGTGGCGGCACGTTTCTGTGGGTGCGCGCGCTAGTCTACGGCCTCGCGCCGGCGCCGCCCGCCGACCCCGAAGTGCGCGCGCGCCACGCCGAACGCGCCGAACGGGAGGGACGAGCCGCGTTGCACGCCGAGCTGAAACGGGTGGATCCGGAGAGCGCGGCGCGCCTCGCGCCGAACGACTTCGTGCGCGTGAGCCGCGCGCTCGAGGTGTACGAGCTCACGGGCGTTCCGTTGAGCCGTTTCCAGGCCGAGCATGGGTTTCGCGTGCCGCGCCGTCGGGTGCACCTCGTCGGGGTCCGCCGTACGCGCGAAGAGCTCGACGATCGTATTCGGGCGCGCATCGAGCGCATGCTCGATGCCGGATGGATCGACGAAGTGCGCTCGCTCCTCGAACGCGGATACGGGCAAACGCGCCCGATGGGCTCGGTCGGGTATCGCCAAGTGGCGCGCGCCATCACCGAGGACGCGATCGATCGCGAGGTGCTCGCCACGGAGATCTTCCGCGCCACGCGCGTCTTCGCGCGACGCCAGCGCACCTGGCTCCGCGACGAGCCCGTGGAATGGGTCGAGAACGCCGCCGCCGTGAGCGTCGGGTGACGGCCATGCGGCGCCCTCCGAGCACGTCCGGGTCGAAGCGGCCGCCGCACTTGCGAGACACCACCCCCTCCTCCGGGCGCGACGAAAAGGCGTGGACGATTCCCGAACCGCTCGGTGGGCAGCCGCTCGATCGCGCCCTGCGCACACTGCTCGGCGACGCGAGCTGGAACGGCGCGCGGCGCGCGCTCACGACGGGCAAGGTGCGCCTCGACGGCATCTGCGTGGTCGACGTGACGCACACGGTACGCGCGGGACAACGCCTCGAGCTCGTGCCGAGCGCGCCGCGCCCGAACGCCCATCGGCTGCCTCCGACGAGCCTGGTTCACGTCGATGCGCATCTCGTCGTCGTGGAGAAACCGCCGTTCGTGAGCACGGTGCCGTACGACGAAACCGAGCGCGACACGCTCGACGTGCTCGTCGCGCGGGAGCTCGCGCGCCGCGAACGTGGGCGGCGCGGCCCGCTCGGCATCGTGCATCGCCTCGACAAGGAGACGAGCGGGCTCCTGGTGTTCGCGCGCACGCTCGCGGCCAAACGCCACCTCAAGAACCAATTCCGGTTCCATACGGTTTATCGACGCTATTGGGCGCTCGCTCAGGGACACGTCGAGTCACGAACGCTTTCGAGCCGCCTGGTCACCGATCGCGGCGATGGCCTGCGAGGCTCGACCGACAACCCTCGGCTCGGGCGGATGGCCATCACCCACGTGCGCGCGCTGGAACGACTGCCCGGCGCGACGCTGGTCGAGTGTCGGCTCGAGACGGGCCGCACGCATCAGATCCGCATCCACCTCTCCGAGGCCGGTCATCCACTGCTCGGTGAGCGCGTCTACGTCCGCGGGCACGAGCCTTCGCCCATCGCGGCGCCGCGCGTGATGCTCCATGCCTTCGCGCTGGGCTTCGTACACCCCGCCACCGGCGCCAGCCTGCGCTTCGAGAGCAAGATGCCCGCCGACATGCGCGCCGTACTCGAAAAGCTCCGCCGCTGAGCCACGTTCACGACGCACACGCCACTTCGAGGCGTATCGTGGCCGGTTCTCACGCTGCCGGCCGACTCACCCGCCTCCGCGCGAGCCGACGCGCGTCCAGCGCTCGAAGGCCCGCTCCTCTCAACGCGTTTCGCGACGCGCCGACCCGGAAGCTTCGGTAAGCTCGTACGAGGCTCGCACCGCCCGGTTCCCGCCGAGAGGTTCCGGGGCACCCGTCGCCGGCGTTCTTCGAGCTCGGTGCGCGAGCGCCGCCGCTGAACGCCGTTCACGGCGCGCTGGCGCGGAAGCTCGCGTGGTAATCGGGGTCTTCGATGGACGCGGCCGGCTCGGTGCGGGCAAGAGGCGCCGCGACGTCGAGCATCACCGCGAGCTCGCGCGTGTGTCGCTGGCCGATGCTCGTTTCGTATGCGCCGGGATGCGGCCCGTGCGGCACCCCCGCGGGATGGTGCGAGATACTGCCGACGCCGATTCCCCGGCGGGACGTGAAGTCGCCCGAGGCGTAGAACAAGACCTCGTCGATATCGACCGAAGCATGGGGATACGGACACGGCACGGCCTCGGGGTGGAAGTCGAGCGGCCGTGGGACGAAGCTGCACACGAGCGCGCCGCGCGCGGCGAACGTGCCGTGCACCGTCGGCGGCAAGTGCACGGAGCCGACGCGCGGCTGAAAGTCGAGAATCGAGAACGCAAACGGGTACACCGTGCCGTCCCAACCGATCACGTCGAACGGCGAGCGCACGAGGTCGACGCCGTGGAAAGCGCCCCCGCGCTTGATGACCAGCGAGCGCAGGCCTTCGTCGCGCGGCCCCTCGAACACGGGAGCGCGAAAGTCACGGTGCGAATACGGCGCGTCCATCCGAAGCTGCCCGATCGCGTTCCGATAACTGCTCGGCAGCCCGAGCCCGCCCGTGCACTCCACCACGAGCCAGTGCTGCTCGAGCCCCTGCGCGAGCTCGAAGCGATGCACCACGCCTTTCGGCACGTACACGTAATCGAGCTCCCGAAACACGAGGTCGCCGAACGGGCTCTTGAGCGTGCCCCCGCCGCGAAGCACGAACACGAGATCGTCGCCGTCGCCGTTCGAGAAGTAGGTGGTATCGTCCTCCGTCGGGCGCGCGACCGAGAGCACCACGTCCTCGTTGAAGAGCAACGGAACGCGGGAGAACGCGGCCGTGCCGCCCGGGGGCAGCGCGCCCGTGCGGTAGTGGCGGCGTGCCAACGGCGGCAGCGGACGCGCCTCCGGCACCGGAAAGCCGCGCATCGGGCGGCCCGCGCTCCCCTCGTGCGGGCGCCCGAGGTGATAGAGGATGGTGTACGGGCCGTCGAACCCCTGCCGAGTCAGGCACTCTTCGTAACGGAGAGCGCCGTCTCCGCCGCGAAAGGCGATGTGGGGTTTGCTCGGAACGTCCCCCGCGACGCGCCGCTCGATCAAGACGCCGCCCCCTTGGTCTGCTCGCGCTCGATGCTCTCGAACAACGCGCGGAAGTTGCCTTCACCGAACCCGAGATCGCCCTTGCGCTGGATGATTTCGTAGAAGAACGGCCCCGCCTCGGGGTTGCCGTAGAGCCGCGCCGAATCCTTCAGGAAAATCTGCAGGAGATAGGAGCCCTTGCCGTGCCCATCGACCAGGATCCCGAGCTCGCGCAGCGCCTCGATCGGCTCGTCGATGCGTTCGATGCCGAGCTGAGCGAGCCGCTCGGGCAACCGATCGTAGTACGCCGCGGGCGTGGGCATGAACTCGACGCCGCGAGCGCGCAGCGCACGCACGGTTTCGATGATGTCGGGCACCTCGAGAGCGAGGTGTTGCACGCCGTCGCCGCGATGCTCCTCGTGGAAGACGTTGATTTGCGACCCCTTGAAGTTCGGGCGATAAGGCTCGTTGTTCGCGAACTTCACGCCGGACTCCGGATCCCACATCACCACCGAGCGCAGGCCGGAGCCATCGCGGATTTGGGCGCGCACGTCCCGCGTGTGGAACGCCACGTCCCAGAAACGCTGGAACCCGAGCACGTGCTCGAGCCACAAGAGCGTCGGGCTCATCGTCTGGAAGTTCGACGTGATGTGATCGAAACGGACGAACCCGAAGCGATTGCTGCCGCCCCGGGGCGGATCGAACGTGATCATGCCCGGGAACAGAGGCATGTTCCCGCGCCGCTCGATGAAGCGGAACGTGGTGTCGCCGAAGGGCGTCGTGATCGAGAACGTGGAGAGGGAGCCCTCGTCCCCCTCGACGTGCTCGACGTCGGAAATGGGCGTGCCGCCCCGCGCTTCGAGCAGGGCGAACGCGCGCTCGGCGTCGCGCACGCGGAACGCGATCGTGCCGACCCCGTCCGGGTGTTTGGAGAGGAAGCGGTGCGCACGGCCGCCCTCTCCCACCGGAGTCGAGCACACGACCGTACAGTCACCGGCGCGAAACGCGAGCGAGCGCTGGCGATCCCCGGGAACCTGCTCGGGGCCGCGCTCGCCGATGATCGCGAAATCGAGGCAATCGACGTAGAAGCGACGACTCCGGTCGAGATCGCGCACGTAGTAGTGAATGCCTTCGATTCCGAGGATTCCGAGCGACTCGACTGCCATGACGCGCACCTGACCGAGCGCAGGGTCGCACCGGACGCCGTCCGCGACGGCTCCGGGTGCCCGGAGCGCTCATTGGAGACAACGACGGACCGATCCAAGGAAAGCTTTGCATCGGCCCCAGTGTGGGCAACCGCGACGCAGCGTCATCCCGAGGTGCGGCGCGAAAAGGCCGCGGGATATCACGGCTCGGCATCGGGTTGCCGTTCGGGGCGCGCGCGATCGAACGCCGGCAGCGAAAGACACGCCGCTTCGACCCGGAGCAGCGTCGGAAAGGGTGCGAGATCGACGCCGAACCGCCGCGCGTTGTAGAGCTGGGGCACGAGGTACACGTCGGCGAGCGTGAGCGCATCTCCCACGAGATATCGCCCCGCGGTGCCTGCGGCCGTGTGCTCGAGCGCTTCGAGCCCACGCCGCACGAAGAGCCGCGCCCAGTCCGTCGAATCGACGTTCCGTTTCGTGAGCTCCTTGAGGACCAGGCTGTTCTGGAGCGGCTGAATCCCCGAATTGACCATTTCCACGAGCGCCCGCACGCGCGCGCGCTGGTACGGGTCACGCGGCAGAAGCGCCGGAGTCGGCACCGTCTCCTCGAGGTATTCGACGATGGCCACCGACTGGGCGAGCACCTCGCCCGAATCGAGCTCGAGCAGCGGCACCTGCGCCATCGGATTTTTGGTCACGAACTCGGGAGCGAACTGCTCGCCGCCGCCGCGCACGAGGTGGACCGGGACGTGCTCCACCTCGATGCCCTTGAGGTTGAGCGCGATGCGCACGCGGTACGAGCAGGAGCTTCGATAGTAACCGTACAGCTTCATGGCGTCACCACGCGTTGCCGGAGCGTGCCGAACACGTTCCGACCGTTCTCGTCGATCATCTCGAGCGCGACCTCGTCGCCGGGAACGAGATAGGGCGTCAGCGCTCGACCGTGCTCGATGATTTCGCGCGCGCGCCGCTCGGCGAGGCAGCTCACGCCGCGGGCGGGATCGTCGTTCGACACGGTGCCGCTACCGAGGATCGTGCCCGCGACGAAACGGCGGGTCTTGCTGATGTGCGCGATCAGGTCCGCGAACGAGAAGTGCATCGCGCCGGCGTCCGGATCGCCGACCCGCGTTCCGTTCAGCGCCACCGAGAGTGGTAGGTGCACGCGCCCGTCGCGCCACGCGGCTCCGAGCTCGTCGGGCGTGACGGCAAACGGAGACAGCGCGCTCGCCGGCTTCGAACAGAAGAACCCGAAGCCCTTCGCGAGCTCGGCGGGAACGAGGTCTCGCAGCGTCCAATCGTTGACGAGTACCAAGAGGCGCACGTACCCGAGCGCCTCGCTGGCCCGCGTGCCCTGCGGCGTGTCGCCGAGCACGACCGCGACCTCGCCCTCGAAATCGAGTCCCCACGCCGGATCCGCGAGCACGACGTCTTCGGTCGGCCCCAGCAAGTGTCCCGAGCCGCCCTGGTACACGAGCGGATCGGTCTCG
>QGUH01001173.1 GCA_003242355.1 Pseudomonadota bacterium | reverse complement strand
CCGAATTCCCTTGGGTGGGACGTTTCCTTCCTTTCGCCCCCTGTTCCCCTGTCCCAACATTTGCGTCTCGCCCATCGAAGCCTCCGTGTTGCCCGCGAGCGAATGGACCGGGCGCTCGGCATGGAAGGGGAAACCCACGCACCGGCGACCCGCCAGGGGGTCGGCTGCACGCCCGAATACCTGCTCTTCCGTTCACCGCCTGCTCGGCCGCACCCTGGACTATCGTCAGCCACTGCCATTCTGCACAGCGCCGCGCCGCCGGCGAAGAACCACGCTTCTACCCCAACTTCTTGGGCAAGAACAAGGAAAAACCACAACAGCTTGGGCCGTGGGTCCGGCATGAGCGACGTAAGTCCGCGTCGGCCCTGAACTTTCGTCACCCTGAACACAGGATTCCCACCCCTTGCCCAGAATCCACCAGCAAGCCGCGCACAGCTCGTCCACAGCCCACCGCATAGCGCCCTCCACAACCCGGGAAGGCGTTCGGTACGTCAGGATCGAGGCGGGTCAGCCGCCCGCACAGCGTCCCTCCACAACCCTGGCCGGGCAGCCCTCGGGCGCCGACTTCGAGAGATCGATATGTTTGGGAGTCGTGTCCGCTCGCGCTTCTCGCCCGACGAGCGCGCCGCGGCTCGCTCGTGAAGGTGGCGGCGTCACGCCTGAGTTCCGCGATCGTGTTCGTCGAACCAGGAGAGCGCCGCGGCGCGGGTTGGCGCGTTCGTTGCCGCGGGGGCGTCCTGGCTCGTCGCTTCGCGGCGCGCTTCTGCCTCGCGCTGGGCCCGCCGCTTGGCGGCTGCCTCGCGCTTCGTCGAGGTTTTCGCCCGACGGGTGAGGGGCGTCGTTACTGCGCGGGCGCGGTGGCGGGTGCGGGGGGCGTCGTGTGGCTTCGCTTGAGCGCAAAGCCACGCTCGGGATCGAGCACCGTCACGGGTCCGAATCGGGCGAGCTTTGGGCCGAGCGCCTTGCCGTCGCCGGCGACTACGATCACCGGGTGCCCGGTGTAGCGGCGTCCGGCGATCGCCGCGACCTGCTCGGCGTCGAGCGCGCGAACGGCGCTCCGATACTGATCGTAGTGGTCGTCGGGCAGGCCCAGGACGTAGAGCCCCGCCACGAGCTCCGCGACGCTGCCGACGGTCTCCAGCTTGAAAACGAAGCTGTCGGCGAGAAAGCGGCGGGCCATTTCGAGCTCCGTTTCGCTCGGTGCCTGCGCAGCAATCGCTTGCAGGTTTTCGAGCAGGGCCGCCACCGCCTCTTCCGTTTTCTCGGTCTGTGTGCCTGCCGAGAGCACGAGGGGCACCGGGCCCACCGCGACCTCCGAGACGAACGAGGAGGTGTTGTACGCGAGCGAGCGCTTCTCGCGAACATCCATGAACAGCCTCCCCGAGACGCCGCCGCCTAGGATCTGATTGGCGACGGTGAGCGCCGGCCACTCGGGGCTCGTTCGTTCGGGGCCGAGCAGGCCGACGTAGATCTGGCTCTGAGCGCTTCCTGGACGGTCTACCAGGTAGACCTGCGTGCTCGGCGGGCGCTCGGGCATGCTGAAGCTCGGTCGAGGAGCGGCGTCGCCCTTCCAGGCGCCGAACGCCTTCTCGGCGGCCGCCAGCGCGTCGCGCGCGTGCACGTCTCCCACGACGACGAGACTCGCGTTCGAGGGGACGAAGTGCGTCTTGTGCCAGCGCTTCACGTCCGCGAGCTGGATCTTGGCGATGTCCTCCGGCAGCGCGTCGTAGCGCGAGTACGGGTGCACGCTTGCCGGCAGCTCGTAGAGCTCACGGAAGAGCACCATGGCTGCAGCCCAGCTCGCGTTGCCGCGCGCGGCGCTCTTGCGTGCCTCGATCTCGCGCGCCTTGAGTTTGTCGAGTAATAACATTTCCGGACCC
>QGUH01000187.1 GCA_003242355.1 Pseudomonadota bacterium | reverse complement strand
CAAGAGAACAACGCAATCCGGATTAGGGTTCCTTTTCGTGGCTCGGAGAAGTGTATAAAAGACCAGTGGGCCGCCATCCGCGCGAACCCCGCCTTCGCAGGTCCTGGACCCGCCGGGCGCGCCCGGTGCGCGGCAGTCCATCGAGGGCGGGACCCTTCGGGCTCCGTGGGGCGCGCGGCAGCGCATCGACGGCGGGACGCTTTCGGCTTCGCGACGCAGCGGGCGGCGGACGGAAACGCGATGGAGCGGGCCGCTCTTCGCCACTCGCGCCACAGCGGGGCGCTTTGCAGCGGCCGCGCGGGCGGCTCCGGCCGTGGAGCGCCCGTTCTGCCGGCACGTCCGATGCAGCAAGGCAGGCGGTGTCGATGCGCGGTCAGCGACCCACGGCGATTCACCGCCGGGCTGGGATTCCCCCCATCCCGCCGACGCGATTCGCGTCGCTGGCACGTCCTATCGACCCGCAGGAGCGAAAGCAGAGGAGGAGGCAGAGATGGCAAGACTGGTGAAGGACGTGATGACGACGAACCCGATTCGGCTCTCGAGCTCGGCTCCGGTGATCGAAGCCGCGAAGCAGATGCGCAACGCGGACATCGGCGCCGTCATCGTCGAAGACGACGGGCACGTCGCCGGTATCGTCACGGATCGCGACATCGCCGTACGCGCCGTGGCGGCCGGCAAGGATCCGGAGAAGACGCCGGTATCCGATATCGTGAGCCGGGATCTCGCGACGTTGTCTCCGAACGACGACCTGGAGCGCGCCGTGAAGCTCATGCGCGAGAAGGCCATTCGCAGAATTCCCGTGATCGATGGCGGGCGCGCCGTCGGCATCGTGTCCTTGGGCGATCTCGCGATCGAACGCGACGCGAGCTCCGCACTCGGTCAGATCAGCGCGGCGCCGCCGAACCAGTGAGCGCCGAGCTCCGTGCGGGACCGCCGTGGCCGAGGAGATCCTCGCGGGGAGGGCGCCACGGCGGAACGGCCGGAGGGCACTCGGCGGTGCCCACGGTTTCGAAAGCGAGCTCGGCGAAATCGAGTCGGTCGTCCCGGTCGTAGCGGAGATCGCCCACGATCGTTCGATTGCGTTCGATGCGGTAGAACGGAATGCGCACGAAGCGCAGCAAGGCGCCGATGCGGCAGTCCTCCCGCGCGAGGCGGGCGAGCTCTGCCGTGCGCCCTTCCCAGACTCCGGCGAATTGCACCGCCGCGTTCGGGGCGTCTTTTGCGGGCTCGAGGGGCGCCGTGCTCTTGCCGAGCTCGGTGTCGAAGCCCCGAGGGCACGAGGCGACCGGGAAGAGCCCGGGAGCCGCGGAGACTCGTGCCGTGCGCAGCCAGAACCATTCGGCGCGCTTTCCGAGCAAGGTGACGTTGAAGCAGAAGGGGTGTCCGGGAAACGGCGTCGTCACGACGTCGAGCACCTCGCCGTGCTCGGGACGTATCGCTGCCACCGCTTCGGCGCGGGCTCGACCGGACGTGGCGGCGAAGAGCGCCGTAACGCTCGCCCAGGCCGCGATGGCGAAGGAGAACCGCGCGCGCTCGCTCGACCGAAATGCGATTGCGGTCGTGACGAGCGCCGAAATCGCGAGCGCGAGCGAAAGACCCAGGGGCACTACCGGCACGACGAACGCGAGGCCGATGCACAGCGCGAACGCCACCACGAGCAACGTGCGCGCGATGCGGCGGCTGCTCGCGATCAACGCCGGAAACGCGGCGACCCAGAGCCACGGCTCGACGATGAACACCGCATCGCCGTAAAACCAGCGATTGTCGAACGGCCAGAACGGATGGACGCCGTAGTTGTTCGAGAAGTCCATCGCGAGGTGCAGCAGCGGCCCGAGCAGCGTGAGCCCCACGAGCGCCCGTCGGTCGAACGGCGTCGGATTCGCGCGGGCGAGCAGGGCGCGCGCGCCCGCATACGCGACGAGGGCGAGCGCGAGCCCGATCGGGATCGTGTGGGTATGCCCGCGGTGGTGCAAGAGATAGCCGAGCTTGCCCGGCGTGATCCCCGCGTAGAGGAAATCGAAATCCGGCAGGTTCTGAGCGAGGGCCGAGGCCGTCACCAGCACCACGCGCGTGCGGCGTGGGGCTTCGGGGAGCGTGCGGGGGCGATACGCGAGGACGGCCTTTCCGAGCAGGAGCCCTGCGAGCGTATGGGTCAGGTTGTCCATTGAAGCGAGGAGCGGGGGCCGCGCGCTTCGTGCGCCCGATGCTGCGCGCCGTATCCTCGACTACTACAAGGGAGGCGAGCGCGTGCCAAGGATTCGCGTCGGAATATCGGGTTTCCGCTATGCCGCGTTCCGCGGCGTGTTCTACCCGAAGGGTCTGCCCGCACGCTGCGAGCTCGCGTACGCCGCGGCGCGCTTCGACACCATCGAGCTCAACGGCTCGTTCTATTCGCTGCAGCGCCCGCACGTGTACACGCGCTTTCGCGACGAGACGCCCGACGACTTCGAATTCGCCGTCAAGGGAAGTCGCTTCATCACCCACATGAAGAAGCTGCGAGACGTCACGACCGCGCTCGCCAACTTCTTCGCTTCCGGGGTGCTGTGTCTCGAGCGAAAGCTCGGTCCCATTCTGTGGCAGCTTCCGCCGAACCTCGCCTTCTCGCGGAGCCGCTTCGAGGAGTTCTTCGAGCTCTTGCCCCGCGACACTTTCGCGGCCGTGGCCCTCGCACGGCACCACGATGCGCGCGTGGAAGGGCGGAGCGCGCTCGCCACGGACGCCAAACGCCGGATCCGGCACGCGGTCGAGGTGCGGAGTCCGAAGGCGGCCACTCCCGAGCTCGTCGAGCTCTTGCGCCGGCATCGGATCGCGCTCGTCGTGTCCGACTCGGGCGGTCGCTTTCCGTACCTCGAAGACGTGACGACCGACTTCGTCTACGTGCGGTTGCACGGAGACGTGGAGCTTTACGCGAGCGGTTACTCGCCGGCGAAGCTTCGAGCGTGGGCGCGCCGGATCGCTGCCTGGCACGCTGGCGGAGAGCCACCCGACGCCGTGCGCGTCGCCGCGCCACTGCCCGAGCGGCGTGCGGGGCGCGACGTGTACGTGTACTTCGACAACGACGCCAAGGTGCGCGCGCCCTTCGACGCGCTCGCCCTCGCGCGGGAGCTCGGTCGTCGGAACGCGGCGACGCAGCGCCGTGCGGGATGAAGCAGCGCGGCGGGCTCGGTTTCCGGCCTTTTTCGCCGCGATCCGTCGCAGGGGGGCATCCGTTCAGGCGGCTCTTCCGCTCAGGGCCTCATGGTGCTACGTCTGCGCGAGCCCCGGCCTGGGCCGGGGGCCAATCGTTGGAGCTTCGTTCATGAGCGGCCATTCCAAGTGGGCCACGATCAAGCGGAAGAAGGGCGCGACCGATGCGGCGCGCGGCAAGGTGTTCACGCGTCTCACGCGCGAGATCGTGACGGCGGCGCGTTTGGGCGGTGGTGATCCCGACGGCAATCCCCGCTTGCGCAAGGCCATCCTCGCGGCGCGCGCGCAACAGATGCCGAACGAGAACATCAAGCGCGCCATTCAACGCGGCACCGGCGAAATCGAGGGCGCGGCGTTCGAAGAGGTGCTCTACGAAGGTACGGGGCCTTCGGGCACGCTCTATCTCGTCGAGGGAATGACGGACAATCGCAACCGCACGGCCGCCGAGATCCGCAAGGTCTTCGAAAAGCACAACGGCCAGATGGGCGGCTCCGGAACCGCGGGCTGGGCGTTCGATCGGCTCGGGCTGATCACGCTCGATCGCAACGCCGCGACCGAGGAGCAGCTGATGGAGACCGCCGTCGGCGCGGGCGCGGACGACTACCGCGACGAGGGCGACGTGTGGACCGTGTACACGCAGCCCAACGATCTCGACAAGGTCACGGCGGCGCTCGAAAGCGCGAACATCGTCGTGCAGTCGAGCAAGATTGGGTTCGTGCCGAAGGCGCGCAAACCCGTGAGCGGTCGAGACGCCGAAGTGTGCTTGAACCTGGTGGACGCGCTCGACGACCACGACGACGTGCAGAACGTCTACGCAGATTTCGACATCTCCGACGAGGAGATGCAGCGCATCGCCGCCCAGAGCGGCGCGTAGGCGGTATCCGTCCGAATAGCGTCCGAAAATTGGGCCGAGGCCCCGTGGGTGCCTCGCCCTTGCGACGGGCACGCGTGGGGTGTACGGTCGCCCCCAGCCGGTGGGCACGCTCCGCGTGTCCGAGAACACTGCCGATCCGATGCGGGCCTCCTCGAACGCGCGCACACTCGTGGTGCTCCTCCCGAGCATCGTGCTGCTCTCGTTCGCCACGAGCTGTCAGCTTCTCTTCGGCGAGTTCGAGGTGGCCGAAGAGACCCCGCGGCCCGCGAATGGCGGGGCATCGGGCATGAGCGCCGCGACCGGTGGAATGGGCGAGGCCGCGACCGGCGGCACCGTGGCCTGCCAGGCGGGAGAGGTCGTCTGCCAAGGCGAGCTGTTGCTCGAGTGCGACAACGGGTTTTGGAACGAGCGCCAGTGCGCGTCGAGCGCGCATTGCGACGCGACGCTCGGCGCGTGCCGTGAGTGCCTCGAGGGCGAGATCTTCTGCGACGACGACAAGACGCTCCAGAGCTGTGATGCCACGACGGGCCGCTTCGTCGGCGAGCGCTGCGCCGACGGGTATCTGTGCGACATGCAGTCGGCGCGGTGTGTCCTCTGCTTGCCGGGGCACGCCCGCTGTGCCGGCGACTCCGGGCTCGAGAAGTGCAATCCGACCCAAGACGGGTGGGAGCTCGTGCCGTGCCCGGCAGGCTGCGTGCAGAACGGCTTGTACGACTACTGCGCAGCCGGCGCGGGCGGTAGCGCCTCGGAGTAACCCGCGCGATGGCGCCATCGTCTCGGCCGCGCTGGCTCGGTGCGCGCCTGTCGGCGATGTCCTTCTTGGACGTGGCCGTGACGGCCGCGTACCACCCGCTGCTCTCGGTCCACCTCACGCGCGCGCTCGCGTTGTCACCGGCCGAGGTCGGCCTGGTCTACGCGATGGGACCGCTCGCGACGCTCGTCGCCCCGCTGCTCGCGGGCGCGCTCGCCGATGGCAAGCTCGCGGCGGAGCGCCTGCTCGCGATTGCGAACCTGGGCCGCGCTCTCGCGCTGGTCCTCGTCTCCAGAGCGACGACGCTGCACGAAGCGCTCCTCGCGGTGGGCGTGCTCGGCCTCGTCGGATCGCCGACCGCCGTGATCGGCACGTCGATCGCGCTCCACCATCTCGAGGACGCGCCGGGTGGCATCGGGCGCACGCGCGTGTTCGGCACCGTGAGCTGGATCGTCACGCTCTGGTTCGTCGGCACGTGTCTCGAGGCGCTCGCGCGAGCGGGCATGGGGGCGCCCACGCGCGCGACGTTCTGGATCGCGGCGGGGCTCGCGCTGGTTTCGGCGGCCTACGCGCTCACGCTGCCCCGCACGCCGCCTTCGCGGTTTTCGGGCCCTCTGGCGTTCCTCGGCGCCGTCTCGCTCGTCAAGAACCGAGACTTTCGCGTACTGCTCGTGGCCTCGGTGCTGGGGGCCATGTGCATGCAGTTCCACGTGGTGCTGCATCCGCTGTTCTACATGGATGAGCGCGCGGGGCTCGGCCTCGACCTCGCCGCGACGAGCCGCGCCTCTTCCGTCGCTCAGATGCTCGAGGTGGCGCTGTTTCCGATGCTCGGTCTGCTCGTGCAGCGCTTCGGCCTGCGGCGGGTCGTGTTGCTCGGGATGGTCGCCTGGCCCTTGCGCTTCGCCGCGTACGTGTTCGGAGGGCCGGCGGCGTTCGTGATTGGCATGCAAGCCCTGCACGGAGTGAACGTCGTCTGTGGGCAGATCGCGGTACAAATCGCCGTCGATCGACTCGCGGCGCCCGCCATCCGCGCGAGCTCCCAAGCGCTCTTGGCTGCCGCGACGTTCGGGCTCGGCAGCCTCGCGGGCCAGCTCCTTTGCGGCGTCGTCCTGGGCGTCACGGGTGGCGTCGAAGGGCAGGGGTGGTCCTTCGTCTTCTCCGTGCCGTTCGCGTTCGGGCTCGGGGCGGCGCTGGCGATCGCCTTCGCGTTTCAGCGAGCTCCCGAGCGAGTACCCGCTCGGCCGGGAGCCCAGGGCTCGGCCTAGATTGGGGGCACGAAGGCGAGGGGCTCGAAGTGCCTGCCGAATCGGAGAAGGCCGAAATCGGCGATCAGGGCGCTTCGCAGACGAACGGGTAGTCGCGGCTGCACGCGACGTCGTCCCACTCGCCGCTCTCACCGTTCGAGCCGTCTTCCAGGAACATCACGGCGCAGTCTTGAGGGAGCACTCCGCCGCCGTCCAGCGCGCCGTCTGCCCAGTTCGCGTAGCTGCCGTTCACGGCGGTGCCTTGGAACGGCTGCTCTTCCTCTTCTTGGTACCAGAAGATCGGCCCGGAATCGCCCATCGCCCAGCGCCACACGCCCTCTTCGTCTCGGTCGGTCGCGCCGATGCGAACGGCGCGCGCGTCACCGCCGATCGCCTCCTGCAATGCGGCGAGCAGCGCTCGGTTCTCCGCCTCCGATTCGATCCACGCGAGGCGCATGCCTTCGCTCGAGCACGCGTCGACCGCGTCGGCTCCCGTCGTCTTCCTCGTGCACGCCATGTAGCCGCGACCGTCCACGGAGATGCCGACGCAGGTTGCCGGGCACACGTCCCCCTCGTCGACGGACCCGTCGCAGTCGTTGTCGAGGCCGTCACACCGCTCGGTGCTCTCACAAACCTCTGGAGCCGCCCCGCCGCTGCCACCGGGGTCACTTCCTCCGGTGGCAGCGCCGGCGGCACCCCCCGTTGCCGGCACGCCCCCGTTTCCGCTCCACCCGCTGCTTCCGGCGCCCCCGCGCGGGGTGCTGCCGGCCGGCTCC
>QGUH01000186.1 GCA_003242355.1 Pseudomonadota bacterium | reverse complement strand
CCGCCGTGTTCCCGCCGCGGGCCCCCCCGCTGCCCCCGCCCGGGGCGCCGGGGCTTCCCGCCACCCCTCCCGCCTGCGCCGCTCTGGCCGCCACCCGCTCCGCCTTCGCCGCCGCTCATGCCGCCCGAGCCACCGTCCGTGCCGCCCGAACCGCCGGAGCCGCCCGAACCGCCGGAGCCGCCCGAACCGCCGGAGCCGCCCGCGCCGCCTTCGCCGCCTTCGGCGCCTTCGCGCGGGCAAGCCGGCACGGGATCGGGGCCACCGGCCTTGTCGAGACCGAAGAACGCGAGAATGGCGTCCTGCTCGTAGGGCATCGAATGTGAGCCGCCCTTGCCCGACCAGGCCTCGAGCACCGTGTCGCCACACTCGTTCTCCCAGAACTGGCGCGTGTAGCTGGCATTCGGAGTCGTCACCATGTCGGTCGAGCTCGGCATTGCGCTCAACCCGAGGACGTTCGTCCACTGTTTGATCGCTTCACCGAAATTGGGATAGCGAATCGTCTGATCCTGATCGCCGTGGAACAGCTGAATCCGCGGGCGGCGGCCCATGTAATTGGGATTGATGGCGCGGACCTGGTTGCCCCACTGCTCCGCCCACTTGGTCCCCCACCCGTTTGCGCAGTTGCCCCTCCACTGGTTGCTCGGATCGTAGCCCTCGGCCCAGCCCCCCGCCGGAACACCCGCTCGCGCCGAGCCCGCCTTGAAAACGTCCGGGTACACGGCCATCAATGCCTGCGTCATCATCGCGCCCGACGACCCGCCGAGCGCGTAGACGCGTTCCGGATCTCCGTCGTACTCCTCGAGCACGTACTTGACCATTTGCACGATGGCCTGGGTGTCGCCTCCGCCATCGCGCGTGAGGGATTTCGACGAGCCCACGTCCCAACAATTGCGGCCCGTGGCTTCGGGCAGAATGATGATGAATCCGTTCTGATCGGCCGCGGCTCGGATCCCTTGGATGCTGTTCACGTAACCGCTCACCGGCGTCCCGCACGAGTGGCAGGCGACCAGAACGGGAGGCTTCGTCGCGAGCTTGTCCGGGACGTAAATGTACATCGTGACGTAGTCCGGCACGCCGCTCGCGCCCCAGGTGTTGCGGTTCACTTGCGTGACTTGCGCCGAGTGTCCCGACACGGAGACGAGCAACCCGCAAGCGACCAACGCACTCCCCACGATGGAATTCCGATAGCGCTTCATGACCGATGCACCTTGGGCGGTTCGAGCCTGACGACGAGGTCTCCCGAGCGTTCTCGTGCTTATCGCCGCGTGCCCGAAGCTGCAACCGGTCCGGGATCCTTTCTGCTCGGAAAAGTGGACTCTTCCTTCAGCGCGAGAACGCCCGCGCGGCGGACTTGGCATTATCGTGAACGAGATGACACGTGCGCCCGCTCTCGACTGGGCGCGAGCGGGATCCACCCCGTCCGCAGAAAACTCTTTCCGTTGAAAAGCGAGGCCGAACGTGAGCGACTGGATGGTGGAGGGTTCGGCTCAGCTCCGCGTTTTGATGGCGACGAAGAAGAGTCTCGGAAACGAGAAGAGCACCTTGCCGTCGGCGCGCCGGGGATAGGCGTGCTCGATGCTACGGGCGTAGGCGTCCAGATACTCGATGCGTTCGCTTTGGGACAGCGCCTCGAGATACGGACGCAGGCCCGTTCCTTTCACCCATTCGACGATGGCGTCCGCGTCGGGCATCACGTGCTCGTACGTGGTTCGCCAGATATCGACGCGCTCGGCGTGCGGCGCGAGCAAGTCGTAATAGGCGGCAGTCGACAGGACGCGCCCGCGGGGACGTACGGCCGCCAGTTTTTCTCGAAGCGGCTCGGGGCCGTCGCGCATCGCGCGATGGCTGGGCTCGTTCTCGTTGTCGGGCACCTGCACGGCCAGCGCGCCACCCGGCGCGAGCGCTGCGAACAAGCGCGGCACGAGACGCTCGTGATCCGCAATCCAGTGCAGGACCGCGTTCGCGAACAGCACGTCCACGGGCTCCTGCGGCTGCCACGTCGCCACGTCGGCCTGCACCCATTCGATCGTGGGATGGTCGCGGCGTGCGCGCTCCAGCATCTCGCTCGAGCTGTCGACTCCGGTGACGCGCGCGCCTGGCCACCGCTCGACGAGCAACGCAGTCGAAGTGCCGGGACCGGAGCCGAGATCGACGATGCGCGCGGGCGCGTGATGCGGCACGCGTGCCAAGAGCTCACGCGCCGGCCGCAAGCGTTCGTCGGCGAACTTCGAATACTGATCGGCATCCCAACGGGCCACGCCTTCGGCCTACCGCGCCGCTCGCCATGGCGCACGGCGCGACCGACCCTTCGCCCCACCGCGCCGTCCATTGGGCCGCACGCTGCGGTCCTCTCTTCGCCTCACCGCGCCACTCGCTGCGGCGCACGCCGTGGCCGCACGAAGCGCCGAGCCTGCACGAATCGCTGCCCGGTCGCGTCTGCACGCAGTCTCGCGCTCGACGAGTGCGATGCTTCACGCGGCAAGCTCGCACGAGGCTCGCATCGCCCGGTTCCCTCCGAGAGGGGGGGCCGGGGCACCCAGCGGCTCTCGACCTCGGTCTCGGACTCCAGGGGATCCACGAGGTGCCGGACGCGAGAGCCGTGCGTGGTCCACGCGCTCGCTCCGTCTGCTGCCCGGCTCCGACCACGAACGCCGGGCAGCGACGCGCAGTCGGACTCACCACTCGAGGCGGTAGTTGCCGCTCACGTGAAGGAGCCCGAAGATGTAGAGCATCCCGTCGTAATACCGGTATTGCCCGGTGGGCGGCTCGGTGTTCCAGAGTTGCTCGAGGAACGGCACGGCGAGATCCTCGGAAATCGCGGGAACCGCGAAGGCGACGAACGCATTCTGCGCGACGAGCCCTTTGACGGGATTCGCATACGTCGCCAACGCATTGCCGCTCAGCGTGAACTCGGCACTGTTCGGGCCGGCTTGCTTGAAGAAGTTGGCATAGCGCTCCGCGAACTGGGCCTGCCACGGGTCGTCGGCCTGATAGTAGTGGTAATCCATCATGATGTTGCCGACCACGCGCCACGAATCGGAGTTGAAGTCCGGCCCATTCGGGTGCGGGCTGCCGTCGTAATTGGACAGATACGGAGCGAGCCCGGTCTGCGGATGAGTCGCGTTGTGGAGGAAGCTCCGGGCGTACCGAAGAACGTTTTCCCAGTAGGAGCGATTCGCGGTGTCGAAACAAGCCCACACCTGGTAGAACGCGGGCAGCACGTAAGACGGATCGGAGTAGTTGGCCGAAGGAACGAACTTGATCACGGGCGGATTCCCATTGAACACGCCGCCCGTGCGCATCGCGTTCAGCACGGCCCTCGCGTCACCCGCGTAATCGTGTTTGCCCGAGCCCCAACGCCGTGAGGCGAAGATGAGCGCCGTCGCGAAGTATTCTTCGCCGTCCGGCGCGGGCCCGGAGTCGAGCAGCTGGCCGCCGGAGGTGGCTTTCCACCCGAACAACCCGTCGGGTTGTCGCATCACGGCTTTCGCCCAGGTCCACAAGCGGTCGAACTCGTCCTGCTTGTCCATCTGGACGGCGGCCATCATGCCGTACGACATCCCTTCGCTACGGACGTCGTTGTTGTTCACGTCCAGGATGTACGCCCCGTCGTTTCCAACCGGGTAATAGATCCGCGCGTCGTTGCCGCCGTAGAAGAGGTGCTCGAAGGCGGCGTCCAACTTTTGCTGAACTTCCGCGTTCGTTTTCCCGAGGAGCTCGGCGAAGAGGTTCCGATAGTTGTTGCGCGGCGCACACGGATCTTGCGGAATCGTGTGCGGGGGAATCTCGGGCTCGCTGCCGCCCGATCCACCGGTTGCGCTCATCCCACCACCGTCACCTCCGGTCGAGGGCTGCGCGCCGCTTCCTCCGGAGCCGCCGCCCGGGTCGTTGCCGCCGGTCGGCATGTTTCCACCCGAGCCGCCGTTCACCGACATGCCGCCACCGGACCCGCCACCTTGGCCACCACCGCCGCCGGGGCCACTGCCGCCGGCCGCGCCGCCTCGGCCACCACCGCCGCCAGGGCCACCGCCGCCGGGACCACCGCCGCCAGGACCACCACCGCCGGTTTGGAAACCGCCCGCCGTTCCGCCACTGTTTTGGCCACCCATGCCGAAGCCCCCGCCGCCGGTTTGTTGGGCTCCTCCGCTGCTGCTGCCCGGGGTCCCGCCGTTGCTGGGGGCGGCGCCGGTGCCACTCACCCCTCCGGATGCTGTGCCGTCGGGAGGGGAGGAGTACGGTTCCGTACAACCCAGGAACAAAAGTGTGGAGAGGCCGAAAAACGTGTTGCGGGTCATGACGTTGAGGGTCGGGAGAGAGAGCTGCTCCAGCGCAACGTGTGATAATGTCTTCTACTCTGCGTCATTCTCGACTCGTGGCAAGCACGAAGTCGATGAACGGGTTCGATCGTCACGAAAGTCGTCGAAGCAGCGTTTTCGTCGACGGAAAGCTACGAGCCGCGCCACACGCGCAAGCGGAGCGCCCGAGCATATCGCGACATCGGCACGCGTTCGAGTAGTTGATCCGCACCGATGAGAAATCGAGCATTGTGGCATCGTCTTGAGAACCCGTGTCGCGTTCTTCTCATTATCTGCCCGCGTGCGCACGAGACGCTCGTGTTCGGGCCGGCTTGCCGGCTTGGCGCACCACGCCGCGCTCGCAAACGCAGGGTTTAGCGTGCAAGCGCCCGCGCCTTTGCAGCGAGTTCGTGCCGCATCGAAAATCATCGCTGTGACGCGACAGCGCTTCGCCGTGCTCTTCTTCGCAGCGTTTTGGTGCGCGTGCGAGCCGCAGCTCACCGTCGGTGCAGCGGCATGCTTGGAGGCCGCGCCGTTGATCGGACCCGAAGAAGGCGGCGACCCGATTCCATCGCTCGAGCCCGTCGAGGCGTGGGCAACCAGCTTCGAGAGCGGGTTCTGCGATTACCGCTTCGTGCCGGGCGGGTTCTGTTATCGGGACGCCGATTCCGAGTACGGGATCGTCGAGTGGCCGGTTCGTTCCGGGCGTCGCGCGGCGGCATTCTCGGTGACCTCCGATCCGGATCTCGAGGGAATGCAGGCGCGCTGCGTGCGAGAGGGGATCTTGCCCGAAGCCGCGTACTACGGCGCCTGGTACTACATTCCCGACCCGGCGCGGAACGAGGGCAACTGGAACCTCTTTCACTTTCAGGGCGGCGACGATCTGCACGGGCTTTGGGACGTCTCGCTCGCCAGCTCCGAAGACGGGCAGCTCTCACTCTACATTTACGACTTCTTGCGTCGCCGCTTCCGCAGGCCGGCGGAGCCGCGTCCGGTGCCGATCGCGTCGTGGTTTCACGTGGAGCTCTACTTGCGGCGATCCGCCGACGAGACGGGAGCCGTTGCGCTCTATCAGGATGGCCAGCTGCTCTGGGAGGCCAACGAGCTGATCACGGACGACTCGGAGTGGGGACAATGGTACTTGGGGAACCTGGCCGACGCGCTGTCGCCCGAGACCTCCACCCTGTACGTGGATGACGTCACGATTCGTCCCGAACCCTGATCGGCGGAGGCGAGGGCGCCATCGTGCGCCGCGCTTCGCCTGCGCTCTGATCGGCGCATTGCTCGCTGCTCGTCCCATGGGCGCCTCGGCCGAGGACCGCGACGCGCTCCCGCGTGAAATGCGGAGCGATATGCGATCGGCGACGAGAACCGATTCGCTCGAAGACGGCATCGAGCTCAGCTGGAGCTCACCTCCGGGTTGCCCGAACGCCGATGCCGTTCGCGAGAAGGTGCGCGCGCTGGCGGGCAACGCGCTGCGCACCATGCGGCGAGTGCGCGCCACGGGACACGTCGTTCGACAGGCGGGACGTTACCGGCTCACGCTCACGCTGCGCGAGGGCGGCAGCGTGTGGCGGCGGACGTTGGACTCCGAGTCGTGCACGGACCTCGCTGGAGCTGCAGCGGTCGTGCTCGGTCTCTTTCTCGATCGCAACCCGAGCGAGGCCCGATCCGAAGCGCGGCCTTCCCGTGAAGCACGGAGTCGCGGAGAGGCGGGCCCACCGAACGAGTCCGAGGCACGGAACGAAACCGAGAGCACGACGAGTGACCCGCAGCGCGCCGCGAACGAATCCGAAAGCGCGAGCGCCGAGGGGCCCACGCCGGAGCCGCGGGAGGACCCGGAGTCCACTTCGGCGTCTCCGCCGTCTCGTTCCGAGTCGAGCGTCGATCGACGCGGATGGCGCATCGTGATCCCGGCGCCCGTGGTGCTGCTCGATCTCGGTCCGCTTTCGGATTCGCAGATGACTTATGGAGGTGGGCTGGGGGTACACCTGGGGGCGTGGCGTCTCGCTGCACTCGGTCGGCTTCCCCAGCGCACGACGCTGCGTGTCCCGTCTCTTCCCCAGGCCGAGGTCGAGCTCGAGCGTTTCGGCGCCGAGTTGTGGGGCTGCTGGGGATGGCGATTCGGGCCTCTCGATCTCGCTCCCTGCATCACGGGCGCGTTCGATCATCGAACCGCGCGGGGGGCGGGCCGGGATGTTAGTGGACGCACCGCGCGATCCCTGGGGTTCGCGCTGGGCGGCGGGGCGGCCGTACGGCTTTTTCCCGTGGAGTGGGCGGCGCTCACCGCCACGGCGGCTGCTCGCGTCGAGACCTCGCGGCCGCGCCTCGTCATCGACGGTCTCGGTGAGGTCGCCCGGCTCGGTCCGGCTCAGCTATCCTTCTCGCTGGGCTCTGAATGGATTTTTTGACGGACACGGGCCTGTCCCGCCACTGCTCGGAGAGCGCACGATGACCAGGCACGACTCGGCCGCCCCGGTCACCAAACTCCCGAGCCACCGAGCCGGACCTAAACTCGTATACCGGCTTCTCCTTTTAA
>QGUH01001172.1 GCA_003242355.1 Pseudomonadota bacterium | reverse complement strand
GCGGGGTCTCCGCCACGGTTACCAGACGGCCCGGGGGGCGCGAGCTGGCCGGCGAGCGGCTCGACGACGAAGCCTAGGTTTCGGGCTTCCTCATCGGGCCGAAATCGCGGCCGAGCGAGCGTGGACCGGCTCTGGGTCGGATGGTAGTTTCGGGCGCGATGCAGAGCGCAACGTTGGAGCTCGAGCAACACCGCACCGCGTTGACCGGACACTGCTACCGCATGCTGGGCTCCATCGTGGACGCCGACGACGCCGTGCAAGAGACGATGGTGCGGGCGTGGCGCGCCTTCGAACGTTTCGACGGCCGATCTTCGGTGCGCACGTGGCTGCATCGCATCGCGACGAACGTGTGCCTCGACTTGCTCTCGGAGCGCTCTCGGCGCGAGCGGCCGATCGAAGCGGGCCCCGAGGGTACCGTCGAGGATGTGCTCGAAACGCGTCCGCGCGAGCACTGGCTCGAGCCCGTGCCCGATGCGCGCGTCATCCCCTCCGACGCGGATCCGGCCGAGCAGGCCATCTTGCGGCGGAGCATCCGCCTGGCGTTCGTCGCTGCTCTGCAACACCTGCCGCCGAAGCAACGCGCCGTGCTGCTGCTCACCGAGGTGCTCGGCTGGTCTGCCGCGGAGGTCGCCGAGAGCCTCGACACGACGGTTGCTGCCGTGAACAGCGCGCTGCAACGCGCGCGCGCCACGCTCGCTGCGCGCGATCTCGAGAACCTGAAGGTCGAGCTCTCGGAGACGGAGGCGAGGCTGGTCGATCGCTACGTCGAGGCGTTCGAGCGTTACGACGTCGATTCCCTCGCGGCGATGCTCCGGGAAGACGCGACGCTCTCCATGCCGCCCTACACGCTCTGGTTGCGCGGCAGGGACACCATTCGCGCGTGGCTGCTCGGGCGCGGCGCGGGGTGTCGCGGTTCCCGCGTCATTCGCACGGTCGCCTGTGGG
Source organism: Pseudomonadota bacterium (assembly GCA_003242355.1). Classification (GTDB taxonomy): domain Bacteria; phylum Myxococcota_A; class Polyangia; order Polyangiales; family Polyangiaceae; genus PMG-095. Next base: position 938 of record QGUH01001172.1, on the reverse strand, counting down.
TCGCCCGCGTTCGCGCAATACCGAAGCGGCGGGCGCGTCCCTTGGGCGCTCGTCGTGTTGGAGGTTTCGGGGGATCGCGTCACGTCGATGACGTCGTTCCTCGACACGGCGACGCTGTTCCCCAAGTTCGGTTTTCCCGAGCGGCTGGATTGAGGTTGGCCGTAGAACGGCGCGTCGCCGCGGAGCACCCTCCGGCGGCGGGCCGAGGGTCGCTCCCGCTATCGATGTGAAGCGGAGTGGACGCCGCCTGATGGGCAACGAAGGGAGTCGTGGGGCCTATCGGCGTCACGCGGCAGCGCGATCGAAGGCCCCGCCCTGCTGCGCGCTGCGCTTCGCGCAGCGCTCCGCGACGGGCTTTAGTGGCGCCCGGCTAATGGGGAGCAGAGCGGGAGCTCAACCTCGGCCGCTTCGCCGGCGTGTGCTCCGCGGCTCCTTGGTCCGTTCTGCGGCGCGAGGGTGCCAGGGGTGAGTCGCGGGAACGGCGCGTTGCTTCGGTGTACGAGACGGCGAGACGGGCTCCACCCCGAACCGAACGCCTCTTTGGTCGTCACTCACCAAGCCGTCAGTTCTCGCGAGCGAAGCGAGCCCGCGACGAGCGAAGCGAGTCGCGTCGGGGAGGTCGGTCGTAGAACGGCGCGTCGCCGCGGAGCACCCTCCGGCGGCGGGCCGAGGGTCGCTCCCGCTATCGATGAGGAGCGGAGTAGACGCCGCCTGATGGGCAACGAAGGGAGTCGTGGGGCCTATCGGCGTCACGCGGCAGCTCGGGGGAGCGCCCGCCCGAGCTCCGCGCCGCGCTTCGCGCGGCACTCCGCTTGATCGGGCTTTAGTGGCGCCCGGCTAATGAGCGGAAGAGCGGGAGCTCAACCTCGGCCGCTTCGCCGGCGTGTGCTCCGCGGCTCCTTGGTCCGTTCTGCGGCGCGAGGGTGCCAGGGGTGAGT
>QGUH01001171.1 GCA_003242355.1 Pseudomonadota bacterium | reverse complement strand
TGAAAGCGCGGCCACCCGTAGTTACACTTTTCTTTTTGGTGGGGGCGTCAGATTTGTTTAAGGGGACGGCCGTCGGTGGTGCTCATCACGCATCGCGTGGCGGCCGCGGCGCTCTGCGACCACATCATCGTGCTCGACGAGGGGCGCGTGGTGGAGCAGGGCACGCACGCGGAGCTGTGCGCCCGAGGTGGCCTCTACGCGACGTTCGCGGAGGAGCAGCGCATCGAGCGGGAGCTCGCACGCCTCGGTGAGATGGACCTCGACGCGGAGGCGAGCGTCTCGTGACCACCGTGGCTGCCCCGCAAGCGCCGGAGCGCGACGCGGCCGAGGCCGCGCGCCGCCGGACCGAGAAAATCCTCGAGGCGTTCCACGAGGAGGAGCGCTTCGCGGGCCAGTACGACCTCGCGCTCCTGCGCCGGCTGTGGCCGTTCTTCCGGCCCGTACGCTGGCTCCTGTTCGCCTCGATGTTCATCGTGCTGCTCACGTCGGCCGGGGCGCTGATCCGCCCGCTCGTGATGCAGCGGGTGGTGGACGAGGGCGTGATGGCGAAGGACATCGACGCCCTCACCAAGGGCGGCTTCTTGCTCGCCGGGATCATCGTCGTCGAGCAGCTCTTCTCGTTCGCGCAGCTGTACGCCATGCAGGTCGCGGGAGCGCGGGCCATGGCGGGATTGCGCCGGCACGTGTTCGCGTTCTTGCACGGCCTCCGGCTGGGCTTCTTCGATCGACAGCTCGTGGGGCGCCTCGTCTCGCGCGTCACGAACGACGTCGACGCGATCCTCGACCTGTTCGGTTCCGGCGCGTTCCTCGCGCTCGGCGATCTCGTCAAGCTCGTCGGCATCGTCGCCCTGATGCTTTCGCTCGACTGGAAGCTGTCGCTCATCGGCTTCGCGGCGCTGCCTCCGGTCACGCTGCTCGTCGTGCTGCTCCGTCGGCGCATGCGCGAAACCTTCCGCGACATTCGCAGCAAGACCGCGCGGATGAACGCCACCATGAACGAGCAGGTCACGGGCATGACCGTGATTCAGGCGTACAGCCGCCAAGCCGCCGCGAGCCGCGACTTCGACTCGGCGAACCGCGGTTACCGCGAGGCGAATCTCCGCGCGATTTTGTGGGATGCGCTGCAAGACGCGGCGATCGACACCGTGGCCGCGGTGTGCCTCGCCTCGATCGTCGTCTCGCTCGGCTACCGCCCGGTGAGCTTCGGAACGGTGGTCGCCTTCACGGCGTACATCGCGCAGTTTTTCGAGCCGATCACGACCCTCGCGCAGCGGTACACGCTGCTGCAGAGCGCGATGGCCGGTGCCGAGCGCGTGTTCCGCCTGCTCGACACGTCCGCTCCCGATTGCCCGCCCCGGCCGGCCGCGCCCCGCGGGGACACCTCGCTCGCCGTCGCGTTCGAAGACGTGAGCTTCTCCTATCGGCCCGGAACGCCCGTGCTGCAGCACGTCTCGTTCAGCGCTCGCCGCGGCGAGAAGATCGCGCTCGTCGGGCCCACTGGCTCCGGCAAGACGACGATCACGGCGCTCCTGCTCCGCTTGTACGACGCCGACTCGGGTATCGTGCGCGTGCACGGCGACGACGTCGCGGGCCTCGCGCGCGAAGAGCTGCGCGGGCGCTTCGCGGTCGTTCCGCAGGACGTGATCCTGTTCCCCGGTACGATCGCGACGAACATCGCCGCGAGCGAGCGCCCGGATCGGGCGCGCGTGGAAGAGGTGCTCCGGCGGATTGGCGCCGACGACCTCATTGCGCGGCGCGCGGGCGGAATCGACGCGCGCGTCGACGAGCACGGCAGCAATTTTTCGGCGGGCGAGCGGCAGCTCATTTCGTTCGCCCGCGCGCTCTACCGCGAGGCCCCGACCTGTGTGTTCGACAAGGCACCGG
>QGUH01000185.1 GCA_003242355.1 Pseudomonadota bacterium | reverse complement strand
GGGGCGGCTCTCGCTGGGGCCGTCGATCACGAGCACGCGACGATCGTTGGGGACGGCCAACCAGTGAGCTCTGCCCGGCTCGATCGGCGGGCGCGGCGCGCGGGCGGGAGCAGTGGCGGTGCGAGCGTTCTCGGCGCGTGCTCCGCCTGGTTCGGCGTGCGCCCCGCCTGGTGTCGCCGCGACGACCGTCGCGAGCCCGATCACGGCCCAGACGAGCCAGTGGCGGCTCCGCGTGCGGACGGCGCCTGACTCGACCCATCGCTCGTGCTCCACCGCGGCGTCGGGCAGAGCCGGACCGAGCCCCGTCCCGCCCAAGGCGAGCCAGCGGCGGCGGGCACGCGCAGGTCGATCGATCACGCTCCGATCCATGCAGGATGGCGAACGGCCGGGCAAGGAAGTGAAGGGGGGCCCGAACGGCTCGTCGCGGCGCCGTTTCGGTCTCGTCACGGGATTCCCCCCGTTGTCACCGAAAAGGACGCGGATCGTCACAGCCGGCGGGTCAGGTCCGGCCCCGAAAGGACTCACCATGACCCAACCCGGTGTTTGCGCCGCGCTGGCGTGGCTCGTCGTCGACGCGACCGCGTTCGCGGAGGAGCCCGCTTCTTCCCCGGCGCCATGTTCTCCGTCCTCCGAGCGCTTGCCTGCTGACCGGCCGGAGCTGCCTGCCTCGGCGACGGCCCCGGCGGCCGTTTGTCGCTCTAGCCGTTCTCGCAGGGCGGCATGCCCGCCGCCGGGAACTCGACGGGCCCCGCCTCACGCGTCTCTCAGCCGACCCAGCGCCGCGCGTTCGTGAACAGGCGGAGCCAGGGGGAGCGGTCGCCCCACGCCGCGGGGCGATAGGAGAGCTGCACGCCGCGGAAGGCGCGCTCGGGGTGTGGCATGAGGATCGTCGCGCGCCCATCGGGGGTCGAAAGTGCCGTGATGCCTCCCGGAGAGCCGTTCGGGTTCTCGGGATAGTGCTCGGTGGGGCGACCGCGATGATCGACGTACCGGAGCGCGACGAGCCCGCGGGCTTCGCATGCGGCGCGATCCGCGGCAGAGGCGAACTCGACGCGGCCTTCTCCGTGCGCCACCGGCACCGGCAGGCGCGACCCCGCCATGCCCTGGAACAGGATCGACGGCGACTCGTGCACTTCGACGAGCGACAGCCGCGCTTCGAACTGCTCGGATTGGTTCCGCACGAACGCGGGCCACGGATCGGCGCCCGGGATCAGCCCCTTGAGCGCAGCGAGCATTTGGCAACCGTTGCACACGCCGAGGGAGAAGGTGTCGCTCCGGCGGAAGAACCGCTCGAACTGTTCGCGCGCGCGCGGGTTCCACAGGATGGAGAGCGCCCAGCCGCGGCCTGCACCGAGCACGTCGCCGTACGAGAAGCCGCCGCAGGCGACGAGCCCCTTGAAGCCGTCGAGCGTGACACGACCCTCGAGCAGATCCGTCATGTGGACGTCCACGGCGGCGAAGCCTACGCGCGTGAAGGCCGCGGCCATCTCGACCTGCCCGTTCACGCCTTGCTCGCGCAGGATCGCGACGCGCGGGCGTTCGCTCGCCGCGCTCACGTGGGCGACCGCTCGCTCCGCCTCGTCGAGGTCGAAGGTGAGCACGGGAACGATGCCGGGATCGGTCGGATCGGACGCGAGCTCGAGCTCCTGATCGGCGGCGCGGGCGTCGTCGCGCAACGCCTGGATGCGATGGCTCGTCTCGGACCAGAGCCGGCGCAGCTCGGCGCGCGGCGCGCGGAACAGCACACGGCCGTTCGACTCGAACGTAAGCGTATCGTCGCTCGTCGGGGCGCCGATCGCGTGGCAGCACGCTTTGGAAAGCCCGTGTGCCTCGAGCACCGACAGCACGCGCGGGACGTCGGACGCGCGCACCTGGAGCACGGCGCCGAGCTCCTCGGTGAAGAGCGCGGAGAGCGGATCGCTGCCGAGGCCGTCGAGGCAAACGCGCACGCCGGTGCCGCCCGCGAAGGCCATCTCGCACACGGTCGCGAACAGGCCGCCGTCGGAGCGGTCGTGATAGGCGAGCACGAGCTGGTCGTTGCGCAGCGCCGTCATCGCCGCGAACAGCCCCCGAAGCAGCGCCGGATCGTCGACGTCGGGCGGCTCCTTGCCGATGGCACCATGAACTTGCGCGAGCACCGAGCCGCCCAGACGATTCTTGCCGCAGCCGAGATCGATCAGGACGAGCGCGGTCTCGCCCGCATCGCGGCGGAGCTCCGGTGTGAGCGTTTTGCGCGCGTCGTCGATCCGGGAAAACGCGGTGACGACGAGCGAGAGCGGCGCGACGACGCGCTTCTTCCCGTCGTCCCACAGCGTGCGCATGCTGAGCGAGTCTTTGCCCACCGGGATCGAGACGCCGAGCGCCGGGCAGAGCTCGAGCGCCACCGCGCGGACGGCGTCGTAGAGCGCGGCGTCTTCGCCCGGGAATCCCGCTGCAGCCATCCAGTTCGCCGAGAGGCGCACGGTGCCGAGCTGCTCGACCGGCGCCGCGAGCAGATTGGTCAGGGCTTCGCCCACGGCGAGCCGCGCGGAGGCCGCCGGGTCGAGCACGGCCACCGGCGTGCGCTCGCCGAGCGCCATCGCCTCGCCCGCGTAGCCCGTGAAGTCGGCGAGGGAGACGGCCGCGTCCGCGACGGGCACTTGATGCGGCCCCACGAGCTGATCGCGCGCCACGAGGCCCCCCACGGTGCGATCGCCGATCGTGATCAGGAAGGATTTCGAGGCGACCGCCGGGAACCGAAGCACGCGCCGCGCCGCTTCCGCGACGTCGAGGCCCGCGGTCGCGAACGCGTCGCCGTTCCTCGGGCGGCGCTCGGTGCGCCGGACCATGCGCGGTGCATTGCCGAACAAGAGGGCGAGCGGAACGTCGATCGGGAGCGTCCCCTGATCCCGATCCGTGACGACGAGCCGCGGCTCGCTCGTCGCGTACCCGATGATGGCGAACGGGCAGCGCTCGCGTTCGGCGATGCGCCGGAACGTCTCGAGCCGCTCCGGATGGATGGCGAGCACGTAGCGCTCTTGCGCTTCGTTGCACCAGATCTCGAGCGGCGACATGCCCGGCTCGGCATTCGGCACGTCGCGCAGCTCGAAGCGCGCGCCGCGCCCGCACTCGTGAACCAGCTCGGGCAAGGCATTCGAGAGGCCGCCGGCGCCCACGTCGTGGATGGAAAGGATCGGCGACGCCTCGCCCAGCGCGGAGGCGCGATCGATCACCTCCTGGCAGCGCCGCTGCATCTCCGGGTTGTCGCGTTGCACGGAGGCGAAATCGAGCTCGGCGAGGCTGCTCCCCGACGCCATGGACGAGGCGGCGCCGCCACCCAAACCGATCAACAGAGCCGGTCCCCCGAGCACGACGAGGGGCGTGCCTTCCGGAAACGCGTGCTTGCGGATGAGGCTCGGGCGGATCGCGCCGAGGCCTCCGGCGAGCATGATGGGCTTGTGGTACCCGAAGAGCACCTCGCCGTCGGCGCTCGGCTCGCGGTGCTCGAACGTGCGGAAATAGCCCGCGATGCCGGGCCGGCCGAACTCGTTGTTGAACGCGGCCCCGCCGATGGGGCCGTCGATCATGATCTCGAGGGGTGAGGCGATGCGGTCCGGTTTGCCGTAGTCGTTCGTTTCCCACGGCTGCGAAAAGCCGGGAATTCGGAGGTGCGACACCGAAAACCCGGTGAGCCCCACCTTGGGCTTGGCGCCGCGTCCCGTGGCGCCCTCGTCGCGAATCTCGCCTCCGGAGCCCGTCGCCGCGCCGGGGCGCGGGGAAATCGCGGTCGGGTGGTTGTGCGTCTCGCACTTGACCGCGATGTGCACGTCTTCTTCGAATTCGGAATAGACGCCCGTCTCCGGGTCGGGAAAGAAGCGTCGGGCACGGCTGCCCGCGAGCACGGCGGCGTTGTCCGCGTACGCCGAGAGCGTGCCCTCGGGACTCGCGGCGTGCGTGTGCCGGATCATGTCGAACAGCGAGCGCTCTTGCTGCTGCCCGTCGATCACGAACGTGCCGCGGAAGATCTTGTGTCGGCAGTGCTCGCTGTTGGCCTGCGCGAACATCATGAGCTCGACGTCGGTCGGGTTGCGCCCGAGCTCCCGGAAGCCACGGTCGAGGTAGGCGATCTCGTCCTCGGAAAGCGCGAGCCCGAGCTCGCGATTGGCGCGTTCGAGCGCGGCGCGGCCTTCGCCCAGCAAGTCGACCGTGCCGAGCGGACGCGGCGCGTCCCGCCGGAACAGCTCCGCGGCGGCGTGCTCCGAGCGGAGCACGGTTTCCGTCATGCGATCGTGGAGCCGCGCGGCGATGCGCTCGATCGCCTCGGTCTTTTATACAAATCTCCGACCCCAGGCGACGCCGCGCTCGATGCGCCGCACCGCTTCGAGCCCGCAGACGTGCAGGATGTCGGTCGCCTTCGACGACCAGGGCGAGATCGTGCCGAGCCGCGGCACGACGAGCAGCAGGCGTCCGCGAATCTCCGGCGCCGTGCCCGCGCCGACCACGGCTTCGAGGCGCTCGCGTTCGCCGGCGTCGAGCGGACGCGAAAGGTCGACGAAGTAGCGGTGGGTCGCGGAAAGCTCGGAGAGCTCGGGCACGAGCTCGCGCAGCTCGGTCAGTCGGCGCTCGCGCCGGAACGGAGTGAGGGCGGGGTCGCCGCCGAGAACGAGGATCGAGGTCACCTGGGAGTCAGCCTTTCGCGCCGACGTCGATGCCGCGCGGGTCGGCGGGATCGGTGGGTCGGAGGAGCGCGGCCAGTGTAGCGAAAACGGGCAGGGAGGCAGGCGCGGCCGTTCTTGGCAGAGACGGCACGGGCCTCCCCTTCGCGCCGAAGCGAATTCCGGAGGGTCGAAGGCGCTCGATTCGCTTCGCGCGGCGCGGGACGTCGGGCAATCTCGACGCGTGACGGCGCGCTTCGTCTCTCGGTTCGCGCTCGGCCGGCGCCCGGGCTTCGGCCTCGCCCTGACGCTCGCCGTCCTCGCGACCACGGCCTGCAAGCGGGAGTCGGCGCGCGGCGGCGCGCCCGCGCCTTCGAGCGCGGGCCCGATCGTGCTGCCTCCGCTCGCGGCGGAAAGCTGGATGGTTCCGCTCTCGTCGCCCGCTGCCAACGCGGCGCTCGCGGCGGTGCCGCTCGGGGCGCGCGGGCCGCGCCCGATCGTGCTCGCGCTGCATGGTGATGCTGCCCGGCCGGAATGGGCCTGTGGGAGCTACCGACACGCGAGCTCGGGGCGTGGCTTCGTGGTGTGCCCGCGAGGCCAGCCGCTCGCAGACGGAACGCGGTTCTCGCTCGCGTCGCTCGAGCAGAGTCGTTCGGAGCTGCGCGCGGCCTTGCGCGCGCTCAAGCAGCGCTTCGGCCAACACGTCGCGAGCGGCTCGGTCGTGCTCGCGGCGACGGGGGCGAGCGTGGCCGCAGCGATCGAGATTGCCCTCGAGGAGCCGAGCTTCTTCTCGCATCTCGTGCTCGTGGACGGTTCTCTCGAGCGTTTCACGTCGGGCGTCGTGGCGCGGTTCGCCGGCGCCGGCGGGCGGCGCGTGCTCGTCGTGCGCACGGGGCCCTCGAGCGCAGGAGAGCAGGACGAAAAGCGCCTGCGCGCTCTCGAGCGCGCCGGAGTCGAGACGCGACGGATCCACGTCGAGAGGGCTTCGGGCCTCGACGGGGCAACGACGGAAGCGCTCCGCGAAGCGTGGCCCTGGCTCGTTCGCGGCGACTCGCGGTGGGACTGAGCTCGCTCCGGCCGCCGGTTTGGTGGCGCGTCGCTTCGGTCGCCGGTTTCGACGAGGCGCTTCGGGTGCGGGCCTCGGTGGCGCGTCGCTTCAGCCACCGGCTTCGGTGGCGAGGAGCGTGAAATGGAAAGTGGACCCGTGCTCGGGCGCGCTCTCCGCCCAGATCTTGCCGCCGTGCGCCTCGACGATCCCCTTGCAGATCGAGAGCCCGAGCCCGGCGCCCCGCCGATCGGCGCGGTGCACTTTCCAGTACCTGTCGAAGATGTGCGGCAAATCCTCGGGCAGGATTCCGTTGCCCTCGTCCGCCACCCAGAAGTGTACGAAGCCGCCCGACCGCGCGGCGCCGAGGCGCACCGCGCGCCCTCGTGGCGTGAACTTGATCGCGTTGCCGATCAGGTTGTCGAACACCTGCGCGATGCGGTTCGCGTCGGCGAGCACGCGAGGCAAGTTCGGCTCGAGCTCGAGCTCGAGGGGCAACGAGGCGCCTTCGAGGCGCACGCGATTGGCTTCCGCGGCATGGCGAACCAGAACCTCCGCGGAGCACGTCTGAAACTCGATCGAGAGGCGACCGGACTCGATCGTGCGCTCGTCCAACAGATCGGAAACGAGCTGCGTCACGCGCTCGACGCCACGGCTCACCGCTTCGAGCGCTCGATGCTCCCTCTTGGCTTCGGGGGGAATGCGCGTCTTGAGCGCGTGCACGGACACGGAGATGGCGCTGAGCGGGTTTCTCAGATCGTGCGCCACGGTGCTCAACACTTCGTCCCGGGCGCGGACCGCTTCGCGCGCGGTCTGGTACAGGCGCGCATTGTCCAGCGCGAGCGCGAGTCGTTGCGCGATCTCGCGCGCCAGGTCGAGCTCCCGCGGCTCGTACGGGGGCTCGCGTCCGGATCGAAAGAACGACCAGGCGCCGATCAGTCGTCCGTGCACGACCAGGGGTACGAGCATCGCCGTCTGCGGGCGCAGCTCGTCGCCCGCTCGGAGGGCGTGTGCGGCGCGCGCGAAGCGGGCCGAGAAGTCCTCCGGCAGCTCGGAGAAGAGCAGTGGCTCGCGAGGAAGGGTTCCGGGCGGCAAGAGCCCGACGCGTCCCTCGTCCACGAGCGCCGCGATCTCCTCGGCGAGCGTGCCGTCGTTGCCGTCGCGGCACGCAACCCG
>QGUH01000184.1 GCA_003242355.1 Pseudomonadota bacterium | reverse complement strand
GGAGGTAACAAGCCCCGCGACGCGCTTTGACGTCATGGGCACAGACACTCGTACACTTGGTTCGCGTACTGGTAGGGGGCGAGGTTGAGCTTCAGCGTGTTCGCGCCGCAGGTGGCGTCCATGCTCCCGCAGGTTGCCGGACCGCAGTCGTTTTCGACGTAGCAGTCGAGCACGTCCGCACAGCGGCGTTCGTCGCTCTGCGTGCGGGAGAGGCAGGTGGCGCCGCAAGCGTGGTCGCGCCAGCCCCAGGCGCAGTGCTCGGACGTGCTGCGGCACGTTCCGGCAGCGCACGTGCCTTCTCCGCAATCGGAGACCGTGTTGCACGTGTTGCCGAGCGCGCAGGGTCGGCAGCTCCCGCCGCAGTCCGTGTCGCTTTCGTCACCATTCCGTGCCCCGTCGGTGCAGTGGGCGGGCAAGCACGCGCCTGCCTCGCAGGCGTTGCTGTCGCAATCGGCATTCACGACGCACGCGTCGCCGGCCGAGCAGGGCGGGCACTGGTCGCCACCACAGTCGACGTCCGTTTCGTCGCCGTTCCGAATGGCGTCGGAACAACTCGGAGTGGGGGCTCCTGCTCCCGATCCATCACCGCCCGTCGTGCTCGACTCTCCGCCGAACGCAGCACCACCGAATCCCCCACCGCCAGACGCGCCGCCGGTCGTCCCTCCTTCGCCGGATGCGCCGCCCTGCGTCGGAGCGGCTCCACCGCCGGAGGAGCTCCCGCCAAACTCGACGCCGGGCCCCATTCCAGAGCTTCCCGCGGGTGTGCCCCCCGATGCGCCGGTATCACTTCCGCCCTGCCCGATCCCACCGGACGGGGGAGCTCCCGAAGCGCCGGGCATCGTGCCGCCGTTTCCGCCGAAGCTGGCTCCGCCGAGCGGAGCGCCGCCGCTCGTAGGCGTGCCTCCCGGCGAATGTCCGCCGAAAGCGGAGATCGCTCCGCCCTCTTGCTCGGTTCCCGCGCCCGAAACGCCGCCTGCTCCCCCGGGCGCGCTTAGGCTCGGGCCGCCGTGACCGTTCGTGTTCTCGACCTCTGCGCATCGAACGAGCCCGATAGAGAGAAACGCAACGAGGAAACCGAGATTCGCGCGGTGCCGCATGACGCTCCTCGGCCGCGAAGTGCACGAAAGGGAGCCGTGAGTGGATGGCTCTCGCACTTGGGCCGATCCTGAAATGTGCTCGCGAACGTCACTCCGGCAATCGGAGTTCCAGGGTCGTCGTGTCGTTTTGAAGGAGGATCCGCGTATCCATCCGACATCACGACTCGTGCACTCGATTCACGAGTCGAGCAACGCGTGCGCGTTTCGTCCCATCTTCGTCGACATTTCCCGGAATGGGACGTACTCCGCATGTCCCGAGAAGGCGCTGCGAGCGCGATTTGCGAAGCGCGCCCACCGCTGCGGGTCGCGACGAGCGTTTCTCCGCGGCTCGAGGCAGCTCTCGAAAAGCACGCAAACGCCACCGCGACCACGTCGCAAGGGGCTGTCCGCTCGGCCCGAGTGGGATTCCCGACGCGCTTCAAAGGCGCTGCACGTCGACGGCAACGCGCACGAGTTGGCGACCACCGCCGAGGAGCACGCCGCGCAGTGGGCTCACGTCCGAGTAATCGCGCCCGCGCGCGAGCGTGACGTGCTCGTCTTCCGGAACGCTCCCGTTCGTCGGATCGAAGTCGACGTAGCCGTGATCCGGACACCACACGGAGAACCAGGCGTGCGACGCGTCCGGGACCTGCGCCCGCCCTTCGTCGCCCACCCGTTGGTTGTACACGTAACCACTCACGTAGAGCGCCGGAATGCCGAACGCGCGCAGCGCGGCGAGCGCGAGATGCGCGAAGTCCTGGCAAACGCCCTGCCGCGTCGCCACGATCTCTTCGAGCGCCGTCCCCACGTGCGTCGAGCCAGGCAGGTAGCGGAAGTCGGCGTGGATGCGCCGGGTGAGCTCGTGCACGGCCTCGAGCAGCGGTCTGCCGGGCACCAGCGATTGCGCCGCGTACTCCACGAGCTCCGGAAGGCGTCGTGCTCCCGGTGCCTCGAGCGAGAACTCGAACGCGCGCAGGGCTTCGGGATCGCGGTCGCGGCGCACGCGGTCCCGCACGCGTTCCCACGGGGGCGAGCGGGAGAAATCGGGCGGTCGCTTCGGCGAGAGCTCGATCTCCGCGTCTGCAATCACCGTGAGCCGGGAGTGGACCTCCTCGAGGCTGAAGAAGTGGACCGTGTTGCCGAAGTAGTCTCGGTCCTCGACGAGCACCGTCGGCGCCGGCTCGATGGTGATGCGACGGGCGAGCGGGCGCTGCGTCGGCGTCGCGAGCGGCGATAGTCGCGCTTCGTTGTGGCAAATCGAAACCGACTCGCCGTACTCGTAAGTCGTCACGTGCCGAACGCGGTAGCGCACCCTACGCGACTCCTTCCACCAGCACCGAGGGCTGCACGTGCGCGAGGTAGCTCAGCGTAATCTGCTCGGCGAACGTCGGGAGCGCCCGCTCGAGATGACCGAGGAGCGCCGCGAGCTCCCCCCGGTGCCCGTGCGCATCCGCGCGCGCAATCCGTTCGAGATCGGCGAGGCGCACGACCGACAACGCTTCCACGATCGTCTTCGACTCCGCCGAAAGCAGCGGCGTGCTCCGCGCACGCGGCAGTTGACCCACGTGCTCCTTCAGCGCCACGAGCTGGTAGGCGATGGAACGCGGGTTCGTCTCGTCCGTGATCAAGAGGTCGAGCACGGGCTCCGGCGCGAGCGTCCCGAAGTAACGCGATCGGTACGTGATCGTGCTGTCGGCGACGTCGAGCACGGCATCGAGGCTCCCCGAGCTCGCCACCTCGAGCAGCGTGCTCCGAATCAACCGCACCATGAACGCGGCCCGCTCGATGCGCCGGCCCATGTCGGCGAAACGCCACCCCGGGCCATGCGTCATGTTCTCCATGACGAGGCCCGAGAAAGCAGAGAACCCGAGGAGCAGGGAGAAGGAGAGCTCGAGCGCGTCGGACGTGTCGAACGCCTTCCTCCGTGCGGCGCGCTCGACCTCCAGGTGCAAGTGGCTCAGCACGCGCCACGTGTCCATCGAGATCCGGTCGCGGACCCGACTCGCCGCGCGGTAACCGAGCGCTATCTCGTGTTTGGGGCTGTGCCGCTCGTCCGAGAAGAGCACGCTTGCGAGCCCGACGTCCAACGGCGCGCCCGGGCGCGACGGAATTCCGGAAGCCTGCTCGAAGTCCGCCCCGAGCGCTCGGACGAGAGCCCCGATCTCGGGGGAGCGCTCGCCCTCCTCCTCGGCGGCGCGCAGGAGCAGGCTGCGGATCAGGCGGCACGTTCCGTCGGCGCGCTCGACGTGTCGGCCGATCCAGAAGAGGTTGTCGGCGACGCGGCTCGGCAGGTCCGCTCCGCTCCTCACGATCGCGATCGGCAAACCGGGCGGATGCAGGAGCGTCACACTGCTCGGCTCGCCGCTCGAGAGCACCCACGTGTCCTTGCTCCCGCCCCCGCGCTGCATCGAGACGACCAACGAGTCTCTCGAGCTCGCGAAGCGTGTGAGGCCCCCGGGCATCACCACGTACTCGTCGCCCCGCCGCGCCAGGAACGCCCGCAAACCGAAGTGCCGCGGCTTGAGGGAGTGCCCGTCGTACACGGGTACGGTCGAAAGCGCCGGGCGCTCCCGCGCCACCCAAGCCCCCGGACGATGCCGAATCTTAGCGACGAGCTCCGCGCGCTCGCTTTGACCGAGCTCGCCTCCGAACACCGCCTCCCCGGAAGCGGGACCGGGCCAGGCGCTGTGGATGACGAGGTCGGAGAGATGCTCGATCACGTAGGCGAGCGACTCCGGTTCACCGCAGTAAAAGGTTCGGATCGAAGGGAGCTTGAGCTCTTCTCCCAAGAGCTCGCGGCAGAGCCGCGGCAAGAACGCCGGCAGCGCGGGCGTCTCGAGCACGCCGCTGCCGAGGGCGTTCGCGACCACCACGCTGCCGGCCCGGACCGCGTGCACGAGGCCGGGAACGCCGAGCAGCGAATCCGGACGCAGGCAGAGCGGATCGCAGTAGCCGTCGTCGAGGCGCCGCAGGATGACGTCGATCCGCTCGAGGCCGCCCAGCGTCTTGAGGTACACCACGCGATCGCGCACCGTAAGGTCGCCCCCTTCGACGAGCGTGTACCCGAGATACCGAGCGAGGTAGGCGTGCTCGCAATAGGTCTCGTTGTACGGCCCCGGAGTGAGCAGCACGACGCGCGGGTTGTCGCGCCGCGGGCTGAGCCCCGCGAGACCGTCGCGCAGTGCCTGGAAAAACGGCGCGAGCCGCTCGACGCGACAGTCACGGAACGGCTGCGCCAGCATGCGCGCGATCACGATGCGGTTCTCGAGCGCGTAGCCCGCGCCGGACGGCGCCTGCGTCCGATCGTCGACCACGTAGAAGCGCCGGTCCGTGCCGCGCGCGATGTCGACGCCGTACGAATGGAGATGAACCCCCTCGGCCGGCCGAAACCCGCACAGCGGCCTCAAGTAGCCGGGGTGTGAAAGCACGAGCTCGGCCGGCAAGAGCCCGGAAGCGAGCGTGCGCCGCGGGCCGTAGAGATCGGCGAGCACGGCGTCGAGCAGGCGCGCACGCTGCACGAGCCCGCGTTCGAGCGCCGCCCATTCCGCGCCGTCCACCACGAGCGGCAAGGGATCGAGCTGCCATGGCCGGTCCATGCCGCGCGGATCGCCGTACACGTTGTACGTGACGCCGTTCTCTCGAATGATGCGGCGCGCTCGATCGAAACGCCGCGAGAGCTCTTCGGGCGACACGTTGCGCAGGGCCGCGAAGAAGGCCGCGAAGGGCGGCCGCACCTCCCCGGACGTCGCCAGGGCCTCGTCGATCTCGGCGAGGGGAGTTTCGTAGGTCCAGCGCTCCGGTAGACCGAAGCCCACGCGCCCGAGCGCGCCATTTTCGCTCGTTCGTGCGTCCACGGCTAGCGCGCTTCTCCGCCGACGACGCCACGAATCCGCATCACGGAAATCCCGATCCTACTGCTGCTGTTGTTGCTGCTGCTGTTGTTCCAGCGTGCGCAGATCGACCCGGCGCTCGCGTTGCAAGCGGTTCCTGAAGAACCGCGCCGCGAGGCCGAGCGGCGGCGGCGCGGGCGCCTCGAGCGGCTCGCTCGCCTTCTGGATGCGCACGCTCACGTGCATCTGTTCCAAGGCCGTTCCCTTGTACACGCCGCGATTCGGCGGCACGTCGGCGTAACTGCGCCCCACCGCGACGGCGACGTGCCCGTCTCCCGCGAGCTCGCCGTGCGTCGGGTCGATGCCCAGCCAGCCCACCGAGGGAACGAACGCGTCCACCCACGCGTGCGTCTCGAGCTCGGTGAACTCCGAGCGATACAGGTAGCCCGACACGTACCGCGCCGGAATGCCGAGCATGCGCAACAGGGCAATCGCCACGTGCGCATAGTCCTGGCAGACGCCTTTGCCGCGATCGAGCACGTCGGACACGGAGCTCCGCGTGCTCGTGACGCCCTTCGCGTAGGTGACGAGCTCGCCGAGCCGCGTGGTCACCACGCCGAGCACGGTCGAGAGGCGCCGTTCCGCGGCAATCCCGGTTTGCTCGGCGAACTGCACGAGCCGTGGATCCCGCAGCACCGCTTCGTGCGGAAGCAACATGTCCTCGAGCCGATGCCCGATACCGGACAAGGGCAACGTATCGGGCAGGTCCTGGACGCGCAGCTTGCGAGTGTGGGTCTCCACGGTCGAAGATGCGACGATCACGAGCCTGTCGTGCGGCTCGAGCACGGAGAAGCAGTGAGCGAGGTTGCCCTGCCAGTCGCCGTACTGGAACAGGCCCGCCTCGGGAGAAATGTCGAGCTCGAACGACCTCAGTGTTTGGCGCGCGTCGTTCCGCGGCATCACGCGGAGCTCCATGACGGACTCGCTGATGGGCTCGCTGTATCCGAGCTCCGTCTTGTGGCAGATGGAGAGCAACATTCGATGGGTCCTTTCCGGCTCACGTGAGAAAGAAGGTGCGCTGTATCGAGAAGGCCGCCTCGTTCATCTCCCCCACGATCTCGATGAGGAACCGGGCGGTGTCCGCGGCTTCCACCGTTTCGATGTCCGCGTATTCGACCCGAGCCGCCACGCGGCCGAAGACGCGCTCGATGGCGCGCCCGCTCTCGGGGTGCACGCCGCGTAGGCGCCGCGCCAGGTCTGCGAGGTGGCTCGTCGAGTGGCGGAGCGCTCGCGGGAAGGCCTCCTCGAACAGCACGAAATCGAGCACGGCCCGGCGATCGACGCGCGCGGGATGGGCGTTCTTGTACGCATCGACCGCGTCCAGGCTCTTGAGCAGCATCAGCCACTCCACGTTCTCGCCGGAGCGCTCGCTCTCGGGGGCCGTGAGGCGCGTCGCGATCAACCGGCACAGCCCCTCGACGCGCTCGGAGAACTTCCCGAGCTTGAGGAAGAGCCATCCCTCGCCGCGGCTCATGGAGGCGTCCGTGACCCCGTCCCACAAGAACGCGGCGGAAACGATGCGCGTGAGCGCCTCCGAGAGGCGGCTCTCGTTCACGTCGACCGACGCCTGCTCGCGCAGCGACCAGTACGTCTGATTGATCTGCTCCCACATCTCGGGGCTCAGCGCGTCGCGCACCTGGCGTGCGTTCTCCCGCGCTCGCGAGACCGAACAGAGAATGGAGCTGGGCTCGGTCGGGTCGAAGACGAGCCGGGCAACGGGCAGCTCGGGCAACGTGAGCGCCCTGAGCGCGCCCCGCCACTGCGCCTCGGCGATGCTGGTATGCACCTCGAAGAGCTCGAGGCGCACGCCGCGCATCGCCGGAATCACGCGCGCCGCGTCCCGGGGCGGCCCGGGGACCGGGCCTTGCCCCTTTTCCAAATCCCCGGCCCACCAAG
>QGUH01001170.1 GCA_003242355.1 Pseudomonadota bacterium | reverse complement strand
GGCGAAGGGCAGCAAGCAGGTCACCGCCGCGATCTGCTGCACGGTGGCCGCGATGCGCCCGATCGCGTCGGTGACCTGCTTGCTGCCCTTCGCCTGCTCGACGGTGGCGCGCGCGATGGCGCGCACCATGTTCGTGCTCTTCTGCGAGCTCTCGAGGATCTTCTTGAGAGCGCGCTCGGCCTCGTTCGAGACCTCGACGCCGCGATCGACCGTCATCGCGCCGCGCTCGACCGCCTGGATGGCGTTCTTGCTCTCGGCCTGAATGGTCTTGATGAGGTCGGCGATTTCCTTCGTGCTCGCGCCGGCGCGCTCGGCAAGATCCTTGATCTCGTCGGCGACGACGGCGAAGCCCTTGCCGTGCTCACCCGCCTGCGCGGCGATGATGGCGGCGTTGAGCGCGAGCAGGTTCGTCTGCTCGGCGACGTCGTCGATGACGTTGAGGATTTGCCCGATGGCGTCGATGCGCGAGCCGAGGTTGGAGATGACGGCCATCGCCTCCTGGCTGCTCTCCTTGATGCGATAGATTTCGCCGATCGTCTTGAGGATGGCCTCGGCGCCCCGCTCGGCGTCCTGCGCCACTTCCTCGGAGAGCCGCGCCGTCTCGTTGGCGTTCGACTGCACCTGGTCGATGGAGACGTCCATCTCGTTCATGCTCGAGCTCGTCTCCTCGGCGGTGAGCGAGAGCGCGTCCACGTTCCGAGCGACCTCCTTGATCGAGTAGGCCATCTCCTCGATCGAGGCGACCGTCTCGCGCACGCTCGACGCGAGCTCGCCGATGTTCTCGGTGACCTCGTCCGTGGTCGCGTTCATCTCGAGCACGGACGAGCTCGACTCCTCGGCGCTCGCGGCGAGCATCTCGACGTGCGAGGCGATCTCGCGGTGCGAGGAGGTCATCTCCTTGATGAAGCCCGCGGTCTCTTCGGCCGCGCCGACCTGCATGGTGATGCCGTCACCGAGCTGCCGGAGCGCGCTGTTCGCTTCGCGGAGCGCCTCGTCGATGCGCCCCGAGGTCTCGCCCGCCTTCGCGACGAGCTCGGCTTGATGCGCGTGGAGCCGGCGCAGCGCCTCGTACACGCGCAGGAGATTCGGAGGCGCGTCGGGCGGCGGATCGGGACGCTTGTCGTCGAGCACGCGATCGATGGCCCCCGAAAGCGCGGTGAGCGCCTCGTCCGAGGCGCCGCCGTCCCCTCCCGTAAGCACGATGGCCGCCGAGCCTGCGAGCCAAACGACGAAAGCACACGTGACGATGCTCTGCTCCATGCCGAGCGCGGCGGCAGTGATGAACGCCACGGCTGCGAGCCCGAGCACGGCCAGAACCTGACGCGGAGTGAGTCGGTTCATGGTTTTTCCCAGGGTTCGGAGCGTACTTGCGCAGCAGCCCTCACAACAAGAGCAGAGTGGGGTGTTTCCCCCGCAACGCGCTCCCCGTGCCGACGACCACGCGCGTTCACGCCGCGCGGCGATCGAGCGGCGGGCCGGCTACCGGCAACACGACGCGAAACTCGGCCCCGCCGCCTTCCGCGTCGCGGTACTCGATCTCACCGCCGTGCTCCACGACCAAGCGGTGGGCGATGGCGAGACCGAGCCCGGTGCCGTGCTCCTTGGTGGTCGCATACGGCTGAAAAAGCCGTGCACGGAGCTCGGGTGCGACACCCGGCCCATTGTCGATGACCCGGATGCACACCTGGTGTGCGTCGTGGGGACGCACCTCGACCGTGACTCGTGGCTCGGCGCGTCCGGCGACGGCGTCGAGCGCGTTCTGGAGGAGATTGGTCACCACCTGAACGACCTGATCCCGATCGGCGCGCACGGTGGGTGCGGGTGCGGGTCGGAAGCCGATTTTCGCCCCCACGCCCGCGGGCAGGGTGCGGCGGTTTCTTTATACCATT
>QGUH01001169.1 GCA_003242355.1 Pseudomonadota bacterium | reverse complement strand
CCGAACAGGGGAACCGGCTCGCTATGGGGTTGTCGCCCCGAAGCATTCGTTTGGGGACGTACTTTTCGAGGTCTGGCGGGGGCTCTCGGGCGACGAAGCGAGCGCCAGGGACTGGCGCGCGAATGCGATCGACGCGGAACGTGCGATAGGCCGATCGGTCGACGTCCCACGCGACGAGATACCAGGTGCGCCCCGCGGTGTGGGCGAGACGCAGCGGCTCGACGCGCCGTTTCGACTGCACGCCGTTGCGCGCCGTGTACTCGAAATGCACCTCGACCTGATCCCGGCAGGCCGACGCGAGGGTGATCAGCACCTCGGCGTCGCAGCGGGGACCGTCGCCGACGGAGACGGTCATCGCGTGGAGCGCCCCGACGCGTCGGCGCAGACGCTGGGGCAAGAGTTGCTCGAGCTTGACGAGCACCGCGACCACGGTTTCGCCGATCCCCGTGAAACTATCCGCGGCGCTGCGCAGCGACGCGGCGAGCGCCACGGCCTCGTCGTCGGAGAGCAACAGGGGAGGGAGCGCCGTGCCGGTTCCGAGCTGGTAACCGCCGCCGGGTCCGGACGAGGCCTCGACGGCGTAGCCGAGCGCCCGCAGTCGATCGACGTCGCGGCGGAGCGTGCGCGGCGTGACCTCGAGCCGTGCGGCGAGCTCCGCTCCGCCCCAGTGCCGGCGCGTCTGCAGCGTCGTCAGTAAGCGCAAGAGGCGCACCGAAGTGCCGAGCATCGCCTCGGAAGGCTAGCGCAGATCGCGGACCGATCCCGTCCGCCATTCCGAGTACCGTCCTCGTGCAGGAGGAAACCATGAAAAAGACCTTTCGGGGAAGCTGTCATTGCCGCCGCGTGACGTTCGAGGCCGACATCGACTTGTCGCAAGGCACGAGCAAGTGCAATTGCACGTTTTGTTGGAAGAAGCGTTGGTGGTCCACGAAGGTGGCGCCCGAGTCCTTTCGAGCGCTGAGCGGCACCGAAGAGCTCACGCGATATCCGAACGCCTCCGCATCCGGTCCCGGCGGCTTCTGCAAACACTGCGGGGTTACGCCGTACCTCTGGGTGGACGCCGCCGACTGGAACGATGGAGCGTACGTGGCCGTCAACGTCTCGTGTCTCGACGACCTCGAGCCCGGCGAGCTTCTCGAGGCGAAGATTCAGTACTACGACGGGCGCGCCGACAACTGGTGGAACACGCCCGCCGAGACGCGACACCTCTGAGCGCCCCGTCCGCGTCGGCAATCGGCGAAACCCGCTCGTCGAGGCCCGCCGAAGCATTCGGTTCACGCCGGCGACGGTGAACCCACGCGCCGGGACGCGGCCCTCCGAACGCTCCGTCGTCTCGGCGCGAGCGCCGCGTCGAGCGGTGTTCGCGCGCGGCTCAGCGGAGGACTTTGCCGGGGGACAGCGTGAAATCGGCTTCTCCGTCGATGGGTTCTCCCGCGAGGAAGCCTTCGACGATGGGAACGATCTCTTCTTCGTACACGGGCCCGCCCCAGAAGTAACGAAGCTTCCCCGAAGCGTCGAACAGGAACGTGGCGGGGATCATTCCGGGCCAGCGCGGGTTCAGCGCTCGCTTGAACGGCTCGAGATCTCCAGCCGCCCAGAACGTCGGCGGCGCGATGCCGCTTTCCTTGAGAATCTGGAGGGCCGTGGGCTTGTCCGGAGCATCGTCCACCGAAACGAACCAGACCCCGATGCCGCGCGGCTCGTAGTTCGTGGCCAGATTCTGAAACATGGGCAGCTCCCTCCGGCAAGGCGCGCACCAGCTCGCCCACACGTTGACGACAAAGCCCTGTTTCCCCCTGCCCCGCACTTCTCCAGCCAGGCGGGGGCGGGGACCGCCCCGGAAACCCCGGTCGCCTGCGCTGACAGCCACCGCACACAGGGGCGCGCCAA
>QGUH01000183.1 GCA_003242355.1 Pseudomonadota bacterium | reverse complement strand
CCCTTTTGTCCCATCCCGACCCGGCGATGTCGGCGAGGCGTTCGATGGCCGGATCCTCGTAGCGTGACTTGTGGCCCGCGGGCCCGGGGAGCCGATAGTACGCCGCCGGACGCTTGGAGAGGCCGTGCTGCAGGGGATCGCGGGCCGCCAGCGTGTCGGTCTCGTCGGCCAGGGCGTCGCAGTCGTCCGGATCCCAGGCGGCCCCAGCGTCGAACACGACCGTGTCGAACTGCTTGCGCACGTGCTTGAGGAAGTCCCGGAGCGCGCTGCGGTTGCTGCGCGAGCTCGGAAAATCGGGCGGCGCCACGAACACGGCGGCGCGCGCGGACAGCTCCTCGGCAACCTCGGACAAGCTCTTCAGCGCCGTCTCGACGACCTTCCCGTCGCGGAACCCTTCCTGGGAGATCTCCCGGGGGCCGAGCAGCGCGAACTCGAAACCGTTCGGCGCCTCGCGGCGCCAGCGCCGCAGCGTTCCCGGACCAGGAATCGCAAGCTGCGTCTCCTGGACTTCGACGAACAAGTACTCCTTGAAATAGCGCGTGGCCGGGACGGCGAAGCCAGCGCAACCGACGACCAGCATGACGGGCCCACCGTAACACACGAAATCGTGCGGCGCCGTTCGCGCCGCACGATTTCAGCGATCAAACACGGGCAAAGTGTGGCGTGCGACCCCGGCCACCGTCACGGCTCCTCGGGCAGATAGCACACGTCGCAGTCGTTCGTCATACAGGCCACGAGCGCCCATGTGTGCTCTCCGGCGACGGTGCAGGCTGCATCCTGGCAGCTCCCGATGCAATCGCTGATTGCCATCTGGTCTGGAATGTCGCCTTCCGCCGAGTACATCGCGAGGCAGTCGACGACGCAGGTAAACTCGCCCATGCCGCCGTTGCCGTAGCCGCAGACGTTGTTCGGCTCGGTGCCGTAGCAGTCGCGCACCTCGAGGCAGCAGAACTCCATGAGGCACATCTCACAGGGCCCCGGGTTGTCGAACTCGCACGTCTCGAGACGCGTGCTCTGCGGACCCTCTTCCGGGTCATCGCAGATGTCGGCTTCTCCGCTTCCGTCACCGGCCATTCCACCGTTCGCGGTGCCACCGTTCGCGGTGCCGCCGTTCGCGGTGCCGCCGGTTCCACCGCTCGATCCACCCTGGCCCCCTTTGCCGCCGCCCCCTGGCTGACCCCCGCTGCCCGACGCCCCGCCCTTGGAACCGCTGGACCCGCCCTTGCCGGACGTCCCGCCCGTTTCGGCGTCGTCGTCCCCCTCGTCCTCGGTCTGCACGATGACGCACGCGCTCGCGAGCGTCGCGCCGAGCAGTCCGACTGGAATCAGCCTCAGCCAAGAAATCATGCGTTTTGTCTCCTCAAGCAAATACAAAAGTGAGAGAGCTCTGATCTCATACTTTCCAGCGCTTTTCCACTCGGCGCTGCACAGTGCTCGTCTCGTTCTACGGACTCTCCAGGTCGATTATTCGCTCCTCCAGGGTGAAAAGGAAGCCGGCCGGCCGATGTCGTAAAGCCGCGTACACCGGCATCACGGGGTGGTGGGCAATCGAAAGCCCTCTTCGGCTCCGTAACTGCTGCCACTCCACCCACATCACGCCACAGCAACCACCCGAGCCAGGGCCGGTGCACCCGACCGCCACCTTCCGAGCGCCCATCGGAGAGCGCTTTCGACGTTCCGGGGCTGAACGTCCGTCCGGAAGTCTCGCGGCGTGAATCGACACTGGAAGCGCCCGGTGCGTCGTCGCCCGTGCGGGTTCGGTCGGGCGCATCACGGCTGGGTGAGCCCGGTGCGTCGTCGCCCACGTGGGTCCAGTCGGGGCATTGCCGGCCGGCACTGGCGAGGGGCCTCGCCGGTCCACGCGCATCATCGGGTGGGCGCTCGCGAAGCACACGCCGACGTGGGGTCCGGTCGGCCGCTCACGAAGCGCCGCGCTACGTGGCCCCGGTCAGCCGCTCGAGGAAAGGGTACCCCGACGTTGGTTGGGAGGGAGCCTCGCGCCCGCGCTGAGACGACGGCGTACCGAGCATTCGCCCCGCGGGGGAGACCATGGGGCCCACGGGCGAGCGGTGCGCAGAAAGGGTGAATGTCTTTGTCGCGAACGGGTACTTTACCGCGCGGTCAATCGCCGACGGCGCGCTTCACCTTCGCGACCACGTCATCGATCTTGAAGGGCTTGTGGATGTAGTGCCGAGCCCCGTGCTTGATGCCGAGAATGATGTCCTGAGGCGACGTCTTCGCCGTCAGAAAGATGATGGGGGCGCTCTTGAGCTGCGGCAGGGCACGAAGCGTGCTCGCGACGCGGAGCCCGTCCATCCCGGGCATCATCACGTCGAGCAACAGGAGATCGAAGTGCGGATCGCGCGTGGCGATCTCCACGGCCTGGGTGCCGGTTTCCGCACAAACCACGTCGTAATCGCGGCCGAGCACGCGCGCGAGGAGCGTGGCAATCGCCATGTCGTCTTCGGCGACGAGGATGCGCTTCTTTCTGGCTCGTTGAGTCGAAGGTACGGTCACGATCGTTGGCGCTCGCTCGTTCTAGCACGGATTCCCCGTTGCCGCGGGACGGGGGCGGGGCCATAGTCCCCGGGCATGCCCAAGGTCCTCCATATCGAGGATGATCCGGCGAATCGCTTGCTCGTCCGCAAGCTGCTCGCTCCGGCTGGATTCGATGTGGTCGACGCCGCGGATGGTCTCGAAGGCGTGCGAAAAGCGTTCGACGAGCATCCCGATCTCGTGCTCGTCGATCTCGCAATTCCCGGCCTCGATGGGTACGAGGTGACGTTGCGCCTGCGCTCCGAGCCGAGCCTACACAATGTCCCCATCGTCGCCATCACCGCGGAAGGGAACCGCGAAGCGAGCTTGGCCGTCGGCTGCGATGGCTACTTGCAGAAGCCGATTGACGCGCGCTCGTTCGCCGAGACGGTGCGCGGTTACCTCCAGGGGCGGCGCGAGAGCCCTTCGGAGCACACCGGTCAACATCTGCTGCTGCAGAGCCAGCGCATCGTCTCCCATCTCGAGGAGAAGATCGCCGAGCTGTCGAGCGCCAATCGGCGGCTCGTGGAGCTCGACCAGGCGAAGAAGGAATTTTACCGGAACATCTCGCACGAGCTCGCGACGCCGATGACGCCCATCGTGGGCTACATCAAGCTGCTGGTCGACGGGGAGCTCGGGGAGCTCACGACACCGCAGCAGAAGGCGCTGCGCGCGATGGACGACTGCGTGCAGCGATTGCGTCGTCTCATCGACAATCTGCTCGACGTCACTGCGCTCGAAACGGGGCGTATGCGGTTTGCGCCGCGCGAGTACGACCTGGCCGAAATCGTTCGTCTCGCCATCGGACGTCAGCCCGCGTTCGACGCGGGGCGGTTGCGCCTCGTCGCGGATCTGCCGAAGCGCGGCACGCTGATCGGTACGGGTGACGTCGATCGCATCGGCCGCGCGCTCGATCAAATTTTCGACAACGCAGCGAAGTTCGTGCCGCAAGGAGGTACGGTCGGCGTGCGCGCTCGCCGACTGCCGTCCGGGCACTTCGAGATTTGTATCGCCGACACGGGCCCGGGAGTTCCGTCCGAGAAGACGGCCAAGCTCTTCGAGCCCTTCTATCAGCTCGACGGCTCGCCGACCCGTTCGTACGGAGGCACCGGCGTGGGCCTCGCCATCGTGCGCGGGGTGGCGCTCGGCCACGGGGGCGATGCGCGCATGGCCTCGCCCGCGAACGAGGAGATCGTCGGGGTGCGGTTCAACGGCGCGGCCGTGTACCTGGTGCTCGCGGAAACGCCGGACGCCCCCGAATCGAGCCGTCCGCGCGTGTTCTCTTGATGGGCGAGGCCGGGCTCTACTTCGACTGGAACGCGACGACGCCCCCACACCCCGACGTGATCGACGCGATGGTCGAGGTCGCGCGGTCGGCGTGGGGCAACCCGTCGAGCGTGCACGCCGCGGGTCGTCGGGCGCGCGCCATCGTCGAAGATGCGCGCGAGGCGCTCGCGCAGGCCCTCGCCGTCGACGCGCGAGACGTGATCTTCACCTCCGGGGGTACCGAAGCGAACAACCTCGCGCTCGCGCACGCGGGCGGGCTCGTGACGAGCCGGGTGGAGCATCCGTCGGTGTTGCGACTGGCCGAATCGCTCGAGCGTGCGGGACGGCCGGTCGCGTGGCTCCCCGTTCGCCCCGACGGGCAGGTGGATCTCGAGCCACTGCCGGCGCTTGCTCAAAGGTTGCCTTCCGGTTCGTGGCTCGCGCTCCAGGCCGCGAATCATGAAACGGGAGTGCTGCAGCCGATCGAGGCGGCGAGCGCCCTCGCTCGAGCGCATGGGCTGTTGCTTCACGTCGACGCCGTCCAAGCCTTCGGCAAGGTGGAGCTGCCGGCGCTCTCCGGCGCTCACAGCATCAGCGTGAGCGCCCACAAGATTCGCGGCCCGAAAGGGATTGGGGCGCTCGCCATTCGCGGCATCGCGCCCCCGCGGCCCATCCTCCTGGGCGGCGGGCAGGAACGCGGCCTGCGTCCCGGGACGCTCGACCCCGTGCTCGCGGCGGGGTTCCGCGTTGCGGTCGAGCGAGCGGCGCGGGGAGGCCCCGAGCGATACCGGGACCTGGCTCCGTTGCGCGACCGGCTGGAACGCAGTGTCGACGGCGTTGCCGTGGTGAACGGCGCGGGCGCGCCGCGACTGCCGCACGTGAGCAACCTGTCGTTTCCGGGGATGCGCGGCGACGAGCTCGTGGCCGCTCTCGACCTGCTCGGCGCGCGGGTCTCGAGCGGCAGCGCGTGCAGCGCGGGGACGACCGAGCCGTCACCGGGCATCGAGGCCATGGCGGGGCGCGAACGCGCCCGGAGCGCCCTGCGGATCAGCTTGGGAGAAGGCGTCTCAAGTATCGAAATCGACAGCTTTCTTTCGCTGCTCGCCCGCGCTGTCGGGCGCCCGCTCACGGCGACCTCGTGCAGTGCTTGATGCAGGTGCCCCATCGTTGGCGCGCCGCCTCGGAAGCTCGCTCGTAACCTTTCGGATCGACGGGACTTTCTCGTGTCGCGTCCCCGCTCGAGGGCGACTCCATTCAATGGAAAATCGGGCCCTCGTTGCTGTGCGTCCGTTCAGAGCGCAGCTCGATGGTTCATGAAAAGCAATAAAGGTGAATTGTAAAACGTTGTTATCATTGGTGCTTTTTGCTTCTCGTGGCATCCTCGCGATTGCGTTCCCCGTCAGAGATCACCGGTGCGGGTCACCGCCCTTCGGAGCGTGGGTCGAGATCTAATGAGAAGCGAGAAGGCTGGTTTCTAAGTTGATGCAATATTTCGAGTTTCAATCTGCTTATGGTTGCGGCCGGGCTCCGGTCCGACCGTCGGTTTGAGCTTCCCGTCGAGCCTGCTCGCGGTTGATGGGCTGTCTGGCGTGCGAATTCGAGCCCGCGTCGATGCCCGCGCCCTACTTTTGCCGCCAGGCGTTCGAGTGCCCATGCGGCTTCGCTTTGGCATCCTGCTCGCGCGGCACTCTGCGCCGGGCGCGGGTTCGAGACCGCGTGGACGGAGCGCCGTTCGCGGTTGAAGCCCGTTTCTGGTGCACCCTTGCGGCCCGGACGCGATCGCCGGGGGCTTCCACACGTGAGTGAGGGCGGAGTTCTCAAAGGTGCCGCCCTGCGGGCCGCCCGGACGCGACGCGGCCGCTGCGCTCGCCGCGGCGGCCAGTCGCCTTACGACCGCTGTTTCCGAGCTTCGTACAGCGCGATGGCGGCCGCGACGGAGGCGTTCAGCGACTCGATCGGCCCCATGGGCGCGAGCGCCGCGAACCCCGTGCAGGCGCGGCGCACTGCGGGCGTCATGCCCGCATGCTCGCTGCCAACGACGAGCACGGTAGGCCGGCGCAGGTCCCAGGCCGAGAGGGAGCGTTCGGCGCGAGCCTCGAGGCCGATGACCTGGGTACCCACCTCGGCCGCGTGTTGCAGCGCCTTCGGAAGCGAAGCCACCCGACAGAGATGGGCGAACTCGATCGCCCCGGCCGCCGCGCGCTGGGTCGCCGGCCCGAGCGGTGCCGACGCATGCTCGCCCCAGAGCACGGCGCTCGCGCCGAGAGCGACCGCGCTGCGGATCACCGCGCCGAAGTTCTGCGGGTCCTGAATGCGGTCGAGCGCCACGACGAGCGCCGCTGGGTCGGCCAGCACGGGCTCGAGCTCGCCGAGGACGAGCGCTGGCGCCCACGCAGCCGCGCCCTGGTGCTGCACGCCGCCGCCTAGCCGGTCGAGCGTCGCTCGGCCGACCGCCTCGACCTGCGGAACACCCTGATCGCGGGCGAAACGTGCTAGCGCGGCCAGCCGCGGTGTTTCTTCGGACTCGATCAGGACGCCGCCGAGACGGGTGGCGTGCGCGCGGATGGCGGCTCGAACCGGCTGAATGCCCAGCACCAGCCGCGGCGCATCGGGCGGCGCGGCCGGCAACGGGGGAGGCGGGGCGTGCTCACGCCGTCGGGGTTTCACCGAGTGCCTCTGCGACTTCGGCAAGCACGGCGCGGGCCGCTGCGCTCGGATCGGCCGCGTCGCGGATCGGCCGCCCCACCACGAGGAGACTTGCTCCCGCGCGGATGGCGTCCGCGGGGGTGCTCACCCGCTTCTGATCGTCCTTACGGGCCTGCCCGCGGGGACGGATCCCCGGGGTCACCAGCACGGCCTCGGGACCGAGGCGCGCGCGCAGAGCCGCGACTTCGGCCGCGGAGCACACCAGGCCCGGCACTCCGGACTTGGCCGCGAGATCCGCCAAGCGCTCGGCCTGCTCGAGTGGGCTCGCCGTGACGCCCACCGCCGAGAGGTCGGCCGCATCGAGAGACGTGAGCACGGTGACCGCGAGGAGCGCCGCCGCGCCCCGCCCGGGCTCAACGCGCCG
>QGUH01001168.1 GCA_003242355.1 Pseudomonadota bacterium | reverse complement strand
GTATCCGGCAGATTCGAGGGTGCTCTGCTCGACCATGCGCGCGGTGAGCGAATCGTCGATCACGAGCACACGCGAGCGCTCGGCCTCGCCCTGCGCGCTCGGCGCGGCCCGAGGCGCGCTCGCCGCGCGTTCGGCCAACACCGAGGGCGCGAGCACGACGCATGGCGGTCCCTCGGCGCCGAAGAACGCACCCATCACGACCGCGTCGGCCTCCGCCGTGGGCGGCAACGGGCGCAGGATCACGTCCTCGACACCGCGGACGCGATCGACGAGCAGCGCGGCGTTTCCACTCGCGGTCTCCAGCACGAGCAGGGTCTCGAGCGCCGGGCGCTTCGTGTCGGCATCCCGGCCGAACACCGAAGCGAGGCGCAAGACGGGCAGCGCCTCGCCGCCCTCGGCCACGCGCTCGCCCGAAAGGCTCCGTTCGATCTCCGTGGCCGGAACGCGGCGCGTGGTGCGCACCGCTTCGAGCGGAATCGCCGCGAGGATCCCCGCGCTCTCGACCGTGATCACGGGCAGGGTCGCGAGCGTCAGCGGCACGAGCAGGGTCAGCGTCGTCCCCTCGCCCGCCTGGCTCTCGAGCACGGCTTCCCCCTTCAGCTCCTCGAGCACCGTGCGCACGACGTCGAGCCCGATGCCCCGCCCGGAGACGACGGATGCGTCGGTCTGCGTCGAGATGCCCGGGGCGAACAGCCGAGCCAACAGGGCGCGGTCGTCGAGGTCCGCCACGGGCTCGCCTCGGCGCTCGAGCACGTGGCGCAGCGCCGCGACGTCGATGCCGCGCCCGTCGTCCCGACACGTAAACGCGATCCGGTGACGCCGCTGCGCCACCGTCAGGGTGATGCGTCCGACCTCCGGCTTTCCGGCGGCGCGCCGCTCGGGCGAAGGCTCGATGCCGTGCGCGACCGCGTTGCGCACGGCGTGGAGCAGCGCCTCCTGAACGCGCCAAGCGACGTGCGCGTCGAGCCGCACGTCGCCGCCCTGGGTCTCGAGCGTCACCGAACGGCCGACTTCGCGGGCCGCGTCGCGAACGGCGCGTTCGAGCACCGGGAAGATGCGGCGAGCCGGGACGAGCCGGATGCGCTCCGTCTGCAAGCGCGCTTCGAGCAACGCGGCGTCGAGCGCGTCGAGGCGCGCCGCGAGCGCGGCCTCGTCGAGCCCGAGAGCGGCCGCACGCCGCACGCCGCGCGCGAGCAGCGTCGCCTCGAGCAAGCCTTCGAGCACGCGATCGAGCTCCGTCGGCTCGACGTGCAGCGTTCGGGGGGCGGCCTCCGCACGGCCCTCGGCGCGCGGCTCCGCTCGCGTTCGATCCGGCGCCGGCCCATCGAGCGCCGCGAGCCCCGAACGGATCGCGTCGACGGAAGCGAACAATTCCCCGAGCCCGGAACCCGAGCCGGCACCGGGCTCGACCAGTCGATCCTCGATGGCGTGCGCGTGCGCGGCGATCTCGGGCAGCTCGACGACGCGCGCGGCGCCCTTCAGCGTGTGCGCCGCGCGCAGCAGCGCCCGGACGCCCTCGGCGTCGAGCTCGCCGCGCTCGAGGCGCAAGAGCCCCTGCTCGAGCGCGGTGAGCAACTCCCGCGCTTCGACGCGGAAATAGCGGAAGCGATCGTCTTTCATGCGGCCCGCGCTTTCGGCGTGTGCACGAGCTTGGCGAGCCGATCGGAGAGGCTCAGCATCTCCCCCGCCGTTTGCACCGTCTGACCGGCGCCGATCTCCGCCTCGCGCGTGGCCGCCGCCACGTTCGCGACCGCGACGTTCACCTGTTCCCCCGCGGACGCCTGTTGCTGCGTCGAAAGCTGGATCTCGCGCGCGGCCTGGGCCGGGGGCGTGAGGATCGGGGGGGTGGGCCGAAACCCCCCCTTGGCCTCGCGAAGGGAGCGAGCGGTGT
>QGUH01001167.1 GCA_003242355.1 Pseudomonadota bacterium | reverse complement strand
CGAGGTCATCGTGGTGATGCGGCCCGAGCGCGATCCGGCGGCGCGCGCCCTGCACGACGCTGCTCGAGAGCGGGGCGGAGTTCGCGTAGCGCACGTCGGCGAGCACCCGCTCGACGCGCTCCCGCTGCTCCGGCATCTCGAACGCGGCGGGCTCGTCGCCGTTCAGCTCGATCGCGGAGCCCCGAGCGGTCGCACGCTCGACGTCGCGCTCTTCGGCCGTCCCTTCCGCGTGCCCGAGGGGCCGTTTCAGCTCGCGGCGCTCTCGGGCGCGCCGATCGTCCCGCTCTTCGCCAAGCGGACGGGTTACTTCGCTTACGAGCTCGTCGTTCACCCTGCCATCGAGCTCACCAAGCGCGCCGATCGCGCCGCGCTCGAGCGGGCCGCGCAACGAGCGACCGACGCCATGGCGAGCTTCGTGCGCGGCGCGCCCACGCAGTGGTTCCGCTTCGCCGAGTGACACCGGGCGCAAACCGACACGGGGCGCTCCCTTCCACGGCGTTTGGCTTCGTCGAGAGACGGCGCGGCTCGCTCGGGCTCGCGGTCCCCACGGACGCGGAGAGCCGAGTGCGACCCGTCAGTCCGAGCGTGTCGAGAGCACGCAGGCGCGCGCGGCTCGTTGTGCCTCCCTGAGCTCGGTGATGTCGATGGTCACGCCGATGAACCTTCGCGGTGCTCCGTCCGGGCCGATCTCGAAGCGCCCGCGGCTGTGCTTCCAGCGCACACGACCCTCGCCGTCGATGATGCGGTACTCGCACTCGTACGGCGTTCCGTTCACGCGGGCGGTGCGCGCCGTGGCCAACAACCGATCGCGATCTTCAGGGTGCACCGCTTCCAAAAAATCGGCGGACGTTCCGGAGTGAAGGCCCCAGAGCGCGTGCGTGTTCTCGGAGCATTCGATCTGGTCGGCAGCGGCGTCCCAATCCCAGACGTTCATGCGCGCCGCCTCGAGCGCGAGCTGCAGCCGTTCCTCGCTCGCTTGCAAACGCTGCTCCGCGACGACGCGCGCGCTCACGTCTTCTTGCAAGAGCACGACCTCCCGCACCGTGCCGTTCCCATCCTTCAGCGGATACGCGAACGTCCGCACCCAGCGTGGCGAGCCCGAAGACTGGACTTTCGGCGTGTGGCGCAGGATCGGAAGCTCGACGGCCTCGCCGGCGAACGCTCGCCGCAAAAGCGGGAGGACGCCCTGCGCCTTGAGCTCCGGGTCTGCGAAAATGTTGACCACGGGCTGATGGAGGGCTGCGCCCCAGAGCTCTTCCCAGGCGCGGTTCACGCGAACGAGCCGCCCATCCGGCGCGAAGATGCGGACGGGAAGAGGAGACTGCTCCATCAGTCCGCGGAACCTGCTCTCCGAAACCCGGAGTGCTTCTTCGGCGCGACGGCGCTCGGTGAGCTCGGATTGCGAGAGCTCGTACAAGCGAGCATTGTCGATCGCCATTGCGGCGCGGCGCGCGAGCTCGAGCGCGAGCTCCTGATCGGCGGGGCCGTAGCGTCGATCGGACTCCGTGATCCCGAGGTTCAGGATGCCGACGATGTTGCCGCGGGCAACGAGCGGGACGGCGAGCAGGGAGCGCAGCGATATGGCGCGCACTAGCGCCATGTGGTCGTCGTTTTGCGTGTGAGCGCGAAGGAGCTCGTCGGTGACCTCCGGGAAGAGTCGGCAGCTCCCCGTGCGCAAGACCTCGGCCGAAGGCTGCGGGGAGTCGAGCTCCGGGGGATAGTGCCTCCGCAATCGTTCGAGCAACTCCGCCTTGTCGGGCCGCACGTGCACCGTGGCGACGCGTCGCACGAGGCCGTCTTCGAGGACGTCGAGCACGCACAAGTCGGCGAGCTCGGGAACGGCGAGCCGCGCCACCTGCTGCAGCGTGTGCGCATAGTCGAGCGATGCGGAGA
>QGUH01001166.1 GCA_003242355.1 Pseudomonadota bacterium | reverse complement strand
GTGAGGGTCGTGGGGTACGGAGGAAACCACAAGGTTGCACGGCCGTTTAAGGGCCCGGGGGTCTTTTTCACGCCGTAGAGCTTGCGCACGGCGCCGTCCGGATCCGAAAGGAGTCGGAATGGCAGGCGATGGTGTGCCGCGAACTCGCGGTGGCTCGCCACGCTGTCGTCGCTCACGCCGAGCACGGCGGCGCCGGCATCCACGAAGTCCGTGTGCTGGTCGCGGAAGGAGCACGCCTCTGCCGTGCACCCTGGTGTTTCGTCCTTGGGATAGAAGTAGAGGACGACCGGACCCCGTTCGAGCTCGGAGTAGAGCCGGACGGGGGCGCCGTTCTGGTCTTCGAGCGTGAAGTCCGGAGCAATCGAGCCAACTTCCAGCGCTGCCATGGATGCACGTATAGCGCTCCGAGTCGAGGTGTGCCCCTCGAGCGCGGACGAGAACGGAAGTGCGGCGTTACGACCCCAGTGGGGATGGCGCGTGCGGCGATCTGCCCCCCCGCGCCCGGAGCACGATGCGGGCGCCGAGCCAGGCGAGGGCGAAAGCGAGCAGGACCGAAAAGAGCATGGAGAGGCCGACCTGGCCGGCGCTCATCTCGGCGAGCAGGCGTTCGCGCAAGGTGATCACCTGCAGGATGGCGAAGACCAATACGGCGAGCGCCGCGCCGAGCGCGGGCTCGAGCGCGTTTGCGTTGGGGCGAATGCGCGCCGTCACCGCGCCGGCGGCGAGGAACGCGATGGCGCCGAGGAACAGAGTGACCGTAGGCACCTGGAAGAGGGCGCCAATCAACCCCGCGATGAAGGTGAACAGGACCGTGAGGCCGGCGCCCGCGGCGATGCCCATCCACGCGGAGCTCCGGCTCCCCAGAGTGGCAGTTCCGTTGGTCATGATCCCCGGGCTGCACGAGCCATGCCCGGCCCCAGTTCGCGCTCACTCCGAAGCTGCTTCTGGTGGCCCAACCGCGCGCAATCGCCACGAGCTCCAGCGCGTTTCACTCCGACGCCGCTTTCGCGCGGCGCTGTGGACTGGCTCAACGGCACGACGCGCTCACTCGGAAGCCGTTTTCTCGGTGCGCGGTGGAGTGGCTCACCACGACTACGGCGCGCTCACTCGGAAACCGTTTTCTCGGTGCGCCGTGGACCAAGCTCAACGGCGCACCGCGCTCACTCCGAGGCCGTTTTTTCGCGGCGCGGTGGAGGTGGATCGTACCCGCCGGGATGAAAAGGATGGCAGCGCAGGAGGCGCCGCGCGCCGAGATAGCTTCCGCGCAAGGCGCCATGGAGCCTCACGCACTCGGCCGTGTAGCGAGAGCACGACGGGTGGAAGCGACACGATGGGCCAAGCAGCGGCGAGATGAGCAGCTGGTACACCCGGATGACGAGCAGCAGCAGCTGCGCGACGATTCCGGGGCGCTCGGCGCTCACCTCGCTCATGCCGAACGCTTAGCCCAGATTTGCGGCCGACGCCGGAGACGCCTCGCGGGGGAACACG
Organism: Pseudomonadota bacterium; assembly: GCA_003242355.1. GTDB lineage: Bacteria > Myxococcota_A > Polyangia > Polyangiales > Polyangiaceae > PMG-095. The sequence continues at coordinate 406 of QGUH01001166.1, read as the reverse complement.
CCGATGGGCGGCTTGGTGTTTCGGGGTTGGGGCCCCGAAACCTGAGGGAGGGGCCCCGACGGATTCACTCCGGCGGGGCGGGAGCGGAGCTCCCGAGTAACCGGCGCTCACCGCCCCTCGAGCCCCCCGACGCGACTCGCTGCGCTCGCAAGAAGTGACGGCTGAGCTCGTAGGCCGAAGCACCATGCCGTTGCCGTGACTCACTCCTGGCCCCTTCGCGTCGGAGAACGGCCCAAGGAGCCGCGGAGCACCCACCGGCGAAGTGGCCGAGGTTGAGCTCCCGCTGTTCCGCTCATTGGCCGGGGGCCACTAAAGCCCGTCGCGGAGCGCCGCGCGAAGCGCGGCGCGCAGCAGGGCGGGGCCTTCGATCGAGCTGCCGCGTGACGCCGATAGGCCCCACGACGCT
>QGUH01000182.1 GCA_003242355.1 Pseudomonadota bacterium | reverse complement strand
CTGTTGCGGTCCGAGCGCTTGGAGGGGGCCCCCGCCCTCGCCGTTCTCTGGGCCGGCGGCGGGACGAGCAGGTAACAGTACGCCCGCTCGCTGCCGCGGCCGACGCGCCCGCGGAGCTGATAGAGCTGCGCGAGGCCGAACAGATCCGCGCGATCGACGATGATGGTGTTCGCGCGCGGGATGTCGAGGCCGCTCTCCACGATCGCCGTCGCGACGAGCACGTCGTATTCGCCGTGGACGAAGTCGAGCATGGTGCGCTCGAGCATCTCTTCGGTCATCTGCCCGTGACCGACGGCGATTCGCGCGCGCGGCACCAACTCCCGGACGCGCTCGGCGCGCTCGTAGATGCCCTCGACGCGGTTGTACACGTAAAACACCTGACCGCCGCGCTCGAGCTCCCGTTCGATGGCGGTGCGCACGAGCTCCGGATCGAACTGGGAGGTGATCGTGCGGATGGCGCGGCGATCGACGGGCGGCGTGGCGATGAGCGACATGTCGCGCAGACCGCCCACGGCGAGCTGCAGGGTGCGCGGGATGGGCGTCGCGCTCAGCGTGAGCACGTCGACCTGAGTGCGCAGCTGCTTGATGCGCTCCTTGTGCACCACGCCGAAGCGCTGCTCTTCGTCCACGACGAGCAGGCCGAGGTTTTTGAAGTGCACGTCCTTCGAGAGCAACCGGTGCGTGCCGATGACGGCATCCACGCGTCCCTCGCGCAGGCCCTTGAGCGTCTCCATCTGCTCGGCGCGCGACTGGAAGCGGCTCAGCGCGCGCACGACGAACGGATAGTTTTCCAGGCGCGAGGAAAACGTGAGGTAGTGCTGCTGCGCCAGCACGGTCGTCGGGCAGAGCAGGGCCACTTGGCGGCCGGCGTTCAGAGCGAGAAACGCGGCGCGCAGGGCGACCTCGGTCTTGCCGAAGCCGACGTCACCGCACACCAGGCGATCCATGACCTTTTCGCTCGTGAGGTCGCGAATGACGTCGGAAATGGCGTTCGCCTGATCGCGCGTTTCCTCGTACGGAAAGCTCGCCTCGAACGCCGCATAATCGTCGTCCGGCGGCGGCAGCGGGGGTTTCTTGAGCGTTGCGCGCTCGGCGTAGAGCTTGAGCAGCTCGTCCGCCATCTGGCGGATCTTCTTTTCGACGCGGCTCTTCGTCTTCGCGAAGGTCTGCCCGCCGAGGCGATCGAGCTTGGGCGTGCCCTCGCCGCCCGAGTACTTCTGGATCTGGTTGAGGCGATAGACGGGGAGGAAGAGCTTGTCGCCGCCCGCGTACTCGACGACCAGGAGCTCGACGGCGACGCCGCCGATCACCTTGCGCTCGAGGCCGAGGTAGCGGCCGATGCCGTGATCGACGTGGACGATGGCGTCGCCCGGCGTGAGCGCGCGCAAGTCCTCGAGGAACGACCGGGCCGTGGTTTGTCGGGCCGGGGCGCGGTGCGTGCGCTGGCCGAAGATCTCCTCTTCGGTGACGAGCACGAAGCCGTCCGCGACGGCGATCGCGCCGCGCGTGAGGGGCGCGACCGCGACGCGCACCGCTTCGGCGCTGCCGTCGCCCGCGAGGGCGCCGTCGACGAGCTCGACCGTGACGCCGCGGTGCCCGAGCAGCGCCGCGACGCGCTCGGCCTGCGTGCGCGTGCGCGCGGTGATGGTCACGGAGAGGCCCGCTTCGCGCCAGAGCGCGAGTCGCTGGAGCAAAGGGTCGAGCGCGCGCGCCTTGCCCTTCTGCGTGCGCGTCGCCTTGACGGCGTGGCCGAGGTCGCTCTGATCGCGCACGCCGAGCGAGGGGGCGTCCGGCGGCGGCGCTTCGAGGGCCTCGAGCACCGAGACGGCGCGGGGGCCGGCGACGGCGCCGCGATGCAGCGCGAGCAAGGTGCGATCGGCGAGCAGTCGGTCGAGCTCGTCGAGCTCGACGTAGAGGCGCTCGAACGGAAAATGCGGCGTTCCGGTGCGCGCTGCTTCGCCGGCGCGGCCCGCGTCGATTTCGGCGCGGAGGGCGCGCACGACCGCCGCCGGATCCTCGAACACGATCGGCGCGCTCGCCGGGAAGTAGTCGAGCAACGGCGTAAGCTCGGAGAACGCGGGCAGATAGCCGTCGAGACCGAAGTACGCGTGGCCCGTCGCGATGTCGTCGATGAGCTGGCGCGCCTTCGTCGAGGGATAGTTCACCGCGTCACAAAGAGCGCGGAGCTCGCGGCGCGCGCGCGCCTCCGTTTCGGCGTCGATCACGACCTCGCGCGCGGGTGGGATCCAGAGGCGCTCGATCTCGTGCAGGGTGCGCTGATCGTCGGGGTCGAAGGTGCGCAGCGTCGAAACCAAGTCGCCGAAGAGCTCGACGCGCACCGGCTGCTCACTCCCCGCGGGCCAGACGTCGATGAGACCGCCGCGCACCGTGAACGTGCCCGGATCCTCCACCACGGGCACGCGCAGATACCCTGCCTGCACGAGCTTCTCTGCCGTCGCGCGCACGTCGAGCTCGCCTTCGGCCTCGATCGCGACGCCGGCGCGCGCGAGGCTCGCGGGGGCTGGTTTTCTCCGCACCAGCGCCGCCGCCGTCACCACCGCAGCGCGCCACGGAAGGCCGCGGCCAATCTGAAAGAGCGCGCTCGCGCTCGCCATTGCGGCGCGGCGGTCGCCATGCACCTCCGCATAGGGCGTGTGCTCCGCCGTGGGCAGCACCAGCGGCGCGCCCTCGGGATTCGAGGGGCGCGAGAGCTCCGAGCGACTGGGGAGCCCGGCGCCGAACGCTTGCAGATCGCTCGCGGCGCGCCGCGCAGCATCCGCGTCGGCGACGACGTAGACCACCGCCGGCGCGCCCGAAAGCAGCAGTGCGTGCGCGAGGAGCGCGGGGCCCGCTCCCTGAGCATCGACGGCGTGGTGCAGCCCTTTCTGCGCCAGCACCGAGCGGGCGAGCGCGAGCATGCCCGGAAGTGGGCGCTCGGTGGGCAGGGCGAGCGCTGCCTCGGGGGCGTCGAGGGGCGGAGCGTCGGTCATCGGGCCGCGGAGTCCTAATCCATGGAGGGGGCCTCCGCGAGGCTCGCGAGCAGATAGTTTCTGGCGCGGAGCGACCAGGGGCCGTCCGGGCGGGTCGCGAGATGACGCCGAAACGCTTCGACGGCGCGCGCCGGCTCGCCGAGTCGGTAGAGCAGCACGCCGCGCGCGAAATCGGCGGGAAAATCCGGATCGCGACGCGAAAGGGCAGCGATCGACGCGAGGCGATGCGCGTCGCGCGCGCGCGGCGAGGCCCCTTCGGGATGGCGGAGCAGCACCGCATAGTAGGCGCGCACGTCCGCGAGCGTGGGACCGAGCACCGGATGGTCGAGGGCGCCGACGAGATCGGTCCAGCGCAGGCGATAGAGCACGAAGAGGTCGTCGCGCGTGAGCAGCACGCGGTGGCTCTCGTCAATCCATCCAGCGCGGCGTCCCGTGGCAACGAAGTTGCCCGCGAGCTCGTCGAGCTCGACGGAGCGTTCGCCCGTGCGCTCGTACGTTTCGAGCGCCGCGAGGAAGAGCTCCGTCTGTACCGCGCGCAGCCGTGCAAGCGGCTCCGGCCCGTGCGCGGCGAGCGCCTTTCGGCGAGCGTCGGCGAGGTCGTCGCGCACGAGCGCTGCGGTCGCCGAATCGCCGGTGGCGATCGCGGCGCCGTGTCGCCGCACGAGCTCACCGACGAGGCGGACCGCGTAGGGCAGCGGCTGCTCGCGGGCGGCGCGGGCCCGCTCGTGGTCGGCCGCCCGCTCGAGTGCCTGGCGGCGCCGATCCATCGCGGGCAACGGGAGCGGATCGCCCGGGGTCACCGGGCGGGGCAGAGCCACCCACACCGAGACCACCGCGAGCCCGACGCTGACGAGAGCGACGCCGAGACCCTGAAAGTGCCGCGAAAGGCTCACGGAACGGCTCACGGTAGGAGAGCTTCGCACGACAGGCCCGCTTTGGGGGTCGAATGCAACCGCGCGCCGGCACGCACGCCGTTGCTTCGAATCGCCGAGGAGCGTACGAAAGATCTCGTGCTCGAGAAGCGCGTTCACCCACGGGTCGCCATCGATGCGAGTGTGAGCTGCGAGCGCTCCGACGGCGAAGTCTTCGACGGCCAGGCTCGCGACATCAGCATCGGCGGCATGTTCGTCGCCTCCAACCAGACGGTGAATTTCGGGCAAGAGCTCTGGATCCGGATCCGTTTGCCGACTGCGAAGCGGGAGATCGCGCTGCCTGCCGTCGTGCGCTGGACCAAAGCGGGTGGTTTCGGCGTACAGTTCGGCCTCCTGGGCGCGCGCGAGACGCACGCGCTCAGCGAGTTCATGAGGCAACGACGGTGACCGACATTCCTTCCTCTCCGGAGGATTTCTTCCAACGCTTCCTGCCCGCGCTGATCGCTCCGCACACCGAAAAGCTTCGCGGGGTCACCTCCGCGGGCGCCGTGGTTTTCCTCGTCGGTGAGCGCGCTCCGGTCGCCATCCGACTCGTCGACGGCGCGCTCCAACGCGACACCGGTGTGCCCGACGATGCGCTCGTGCAAGTCCGCATCGCCTCGGATGCCGATTTCGCGGCGCTCCTCGAGCACGCCGCGCCGGCGTTCGGCTCCGCCACGCCCGATGAGAAGAAGCTCGTCGCCTTGCGCTCGCTCCTGATCGATGGCGAGCGGGCGGCGCTCGTTCGCGGCACGCAGGGGAGCGTCGCGCTCGAGCTCGTCTTTCCCGATTGCGTCCGTCGCATCGTGCTCCGCCCCGGCGCGGGCCCCATCGGCGACGCCGCCGAGTGCACCGTGCGCATCGACGCCGCCGATTTCCGCGCCCTCCAAAAAGGCGAAACCAACCCGTTCGAGCTGATGATGAACGGCAAGCTCCAGATCAGCGGCGACGCACAGATCCTGATGAGTCTGAGCTCACTCTTTCTCCAATAGAGCTCGTAGTTCGACGTCAGAGCGCGTCGCGGGATGGTTGTGTCCCGCCGGCCCGCCCCCGTCGGAGTCCTCCTTCAGGGGCTCACCGCCCCTCGAGCACCCCGACGCGATTCGCTGGCGCTCGTCGCGGGCTCGCTTCGCTCGCAGGAAGTGACGGCATAGGGAGTCGCGGGATGGTTGTGTTCCGCCGGCCCGCCCCGTCGGAGTCCTCGTCGAGGGGCTCGGCGCCCCTCGAGGAGGACTCCGGTGGGGGGCGGGCGGGAGGTAACACGCCCCGCGACGCGCTAGGTCCTAGGGCGCGTTCGCGACGGGGGGCAGCGCGGCCCAGCGCAGGCCTTCGCCCATTTGACTCGAGATCTGTTGAGTCGAGAAGCGCTTGAGCGACATCAGGTAGACGCCGGGTTGCTTGTTGCGCGTCGAGAAGAACGCGAGCAGGCGTCCGTCGGGGCTGCAGGCGGGGGACGTGTTGGAGCCTTGCCCCTGGGTGAGGCGCGCGATGTTGCGGCCGTCTTCGTTCGAGGCGACCAGGTCTTGCCGGTCGCCACCGACCTGCACCGAGTACACGAGCCGAATCCCGTCTTCGGTGTCGCAGAACGTCGGAGCCGCTGCCGTGAAGCCCGCGGGGGACACCGGCTTGTTGTCGACGAAGATGCGCTGCATGCCTTCCGCGTCGCCGCCCACCCACGCCAGTTTGCCCGAGGGGCTGAACACCGGGTGCGTGGCAAGCTCGGTGGTGGATACCCGCTTCATCGACGTGCCATCCGGGTTGCCCACGTAGATGGCGCTCCTTCCGTTCTCGCTCACGGCGAGCGCCATGCGCGTGAAGGTCTTGTCGAAGGCGACGCCGTAGAGCGACGTCTTGAACGGAAGCTGGACGGGCTTGTGCGTGCCCATCGAGAAGACGTGCAACGCGTACGGCGCGTACTGCTTGCTCAGCAAGTAGTACAGCGAGTGATTCGGGCCCCACGTCGGCGCGATCGAATGATCGCCGGGATCCGACAATGGCGTGAGCCCATTGCCGTCGGAGTCCATGCGGAACACGCGTCGGTTGTTGCCCCAACGCGCGGAGAACGTGAACTCGCTCGCGAAGCCGCCGGGCCTTCCGGTGAGCGCGCCGAGCAACGCGTCCGTAATACGGTGTCCGGTGACGCGCGCCTCGCTCTTGTTGACGACGATCGTCTTCTGGTAAACGGGCTCCTGGCCCACGTTCAGAAAGTACGCGATGCCGAGCACCTGAATCTTGCCCGGCGTCTTGTCGGCGCGGGCCGCCACTTTCACGATGGCCTCGGCCCCGAGCTTCTTCCACGCCGGCACGTCGATGGGATCGTCGAAGCCATAGAGGCCGGGCGGAGCCTTGCTGTCCGGGATCACCTCGAAGAGCCCGGTGAGCTCGAAATCGCGCCGCACCACACCGCGCACGATCACGTCTTCGAGGTCGGGCGAGAGCGACGGCAAAATCGCAATCCTGGGCAACCGTTCCTGCTGCGTTCCGGTGACCACGAACTCGCCGAGCACGCTCTCGTCGGGCGGCGGTTGTGCCGGTGCTTGAGCACGCGCGGACAGCGCGAGGCCGAGGACGGTGAGGGCCGTAGAGAGACGAGTCGTCAGTCGCATGAGGCGTTCTTTCCAGAAAAGCGAGGCCGAACGGTGCTCTCGAGAATGTCCGGGTACAACGGAGGCGGCGGCGGGAGCTGCTCGCCGATGATGCGATCGAGCGTGCTCTTCACACGCTCGTCGAAGATCGGATTGTTGCTGGGACTCGTGATCGTATAACCGGTCACCTCCCGGTCGCTTCCAACCGTCACCACGACACCCGCGCTCAGGTTTTTCAACTCTTCACACGGGATCTGCCCCACGGGCGGTTGGAATCGGGCGTTGAACCACGCGAGGATTTTGGCCAGGTACTGACTCACCGCGCGCGCCTTGAGCGGGTCCGTCTCCGTGCCCTCCTTCACCCGTCGGGGGGGGCTTAGCCCCTGTCTCTTATACAAATTTCCAG
>QGUH01001165.1 GCA_003242355.1 Pseudomonadota bacterium | reverse complement strand
CGAGTCCGCCCCCGTCGAGACGCCCGCGGAGCTTCACGGTGCGGCCTGGGGAGGCGTGCACACCTCGAGGATCTTCGGGCTCAAGAGCATCGGATCGAGCTTCACTCCCGGATCGCGGCCGCGCCATTCGGTGCAGGCCGCGCGCGCGAGGGCCGTTGCCTCGAGCGCGACGTAGGCCTCCACGAGCTGGCGATACACTGCTGCCAATTGCGGCTCGGTCAAAGCGCCGCTCGCGATGAAGCGGCTGCCCCGCGCGACGGCGTCCACGTACCTGCCCGCGCGCACGTCCGAGATCAAGAGCGGCATTTCCTGAGCGATGCGCCGCTGCATGCGGAGCGTATCGCCCGCGGCTTGCGAGGCCACGCTTTCGGCATCCCGGGCCGCGGCCTCCCTGCCGGCTTCGGTCAGCGGCAAGTCCGTCAGTGGAACCAGAACGACCGTGCCGGGCTCGACGGGGCGCCCTTCGAATTTGTTGTACTGGTCGAGCTTCCAGGCCTTGTTCGGGTTGCCGAGGAACCGGCCGGCGATCGTGCTCAGCGTTTCGCCCGGACGCACGATCACGCGGAGGTTGTAAGGAATGACGATTTCCGCGCCCTCCTCGGGCACCAGCCAGGGCCTCGAGTCGTTCGCGAGCGACAGGACGATGGCGCGGTCCTCCGAGCCCAAGTGCTCGGCGGCCAGCGAAGCCCAGGTGTCTCCGCGACGGACTCGGCGGTGACCGAGCGCGGGGACCTCGAGGCGCATGCCGCGCACGATTCGAGAGCCGCCCTCGAGGTCGAGCAGATTCGCCGCGACGAGGATGCGTTCGTAGTGGATCTTGCCGTAGTAGCGCTCTGCGATGGAGGCGAGCGTGTCGCCCGGCGCCACCACGTGGATGAACGCCTCACTGCGCGCGGACACGAGAAGACCGGCGAGGCCGAGACCCCAGGCCATCGCGCGGCGAAGCAGCGGAAATCTCACGGCGACTTGAGCGTGGCGGGGAGGGGCCGAGCCGTCAAGCGGCGCGCGTGGCTCCATCCTTCCCGGAAGCAGTGGGGCGTGCGGGGACCCGTCCGAAGGCCCGAGTCGTCAGGAGGCGCGCACCCGGGAGTGCGTGGACGGTCCGGCATCCTCGTCGCGCGGATCACCGAGCGGGACCTCTGCGAGCAACTTGTCGAGCTCGCGGGCCGTTGCGGGCCGCTCGGCAGCGCGCTTGCGCAGGCACTGGAGCACCGCGCGCTCGAGCGCCGCGGGCAGCTCGAGATCCGGGCGCACGGCGCGGAACGGCTTCGGGATTGCGCTCTGATGGAGCTCGAGTAGCTCGCGTCGACTCCTCCCCGGAATCGGAAGCGTTCCCGTCAGCGTTTCGTACATGAGTACGCCGAAGGCGTAGAGATCGGTGCGCGCGTCCACGGGCGCGCCGATGCACTGTTCCGGCGCCATGTACTCGGGCGTTCCGAGCGTGTATCCGTCTTGCGTCAACGCCTCGGCTTCCGTGAACTTGCTCATGCCGAAGTCGAGCACCTTCACGGTGCCATCGCTGCACAAGAACACGTTGCCGGGCTTGAGATCCCGGTGCACGACCCCGAGCTGGTGTGCGGCCGAAAGCGCGTCGCACACCTTTCGGAAAATCGGCACTGCCTCCTCGGCCGACAGCGAGCCTTTGGTCTTGAGACGGGCCGCGAGGCTTTCGCCTTCGAGCAGCTCCATCACGACGAAGATGGAGCCGTCCGGGAGCTGATCGAGGTCGAGCACCCGCACGACGTTCGGGTGCTCGATCGACACCTGAACCCGCGCTTCGCGACGCAGGCGCGCGATTTCCGCCGCGTCCATGGCGGCCGCCCCCGCCAGCACCTTGATCGCAGCGCGCGCCCCGACCGGGCAGGCCCCCCGGGCGGAAACGCCGCCGATCCCCC
>QGUH01000181.1 GCA_003242355.1 Pseudomonadota bacterium | reverse complement strand
TCGCAGGACCAAGCCGCGCGATCCGGTGACGACCCGCTACGTCGCGAGCCTGTTCGAAGCCGTGGGGCTCGACCGGATCGTCACCGTCGACGTGCACAATCCCGCGGCGTACGAGAACGCGTTTCGCATCCCGGCCGAGCATCTGACGGCCGCGCCGACGTTCGTCGCGGCCCTGACGAAACGGCTCGGGAATGCGGAAGCCGTCGTCGTGTCGCCCGATGCGGGAGGGGTGAAGCGCGCCGAAGTATTTCGACAGGCGCTGGAACGACACCGGGGGCAGCCCGTCGGATTCGCCTTCGTCGAGAAGTTCCGCAGCGAAGGGGTCGTGCGCGGCAGCAGGGTTGCGGGCGACGTGGAAAATCGGGTCGCGATCATCGTCGACGACCTCATCAGCAGTGGAACGACGCTCGCGCGGGCTGCGGCGGCGTGCCGGGAGCGAGGGGCGCGCACGGTGTACGCGGTCGCCACGCACGGCGTTTTTTCTGCCCAGGCCAGCGAGGTTTTGAGAGAGAGCCCGATCGAGCACGCATCTATCCTGGACACGATTTCCCCGCGTCGGCTCGACCGGCAGCCGTTGGGAAATCGCGTGGAAGTGCTCGAGTGCGCGCCCCTGCTCGCGGCGGCGATCCAGCGACTGCACACGCACGGATCGTTGGTCGAGCTCGCGAGCAGGGTTCCGCGGTGAGCTCCTTCCCGCGGTGAGCAGCCCTCCGCGCCGAAACGCGGCGCGTTCCCGACGCATCCGTCCAAGTGCACCGCATGCGAGCTCCGCGGCAATCCGGCGCTCGTCGCCCCCGACGATGTCCGAGCCACAGTGAGTGACGAACATCTGCGGCACGCCTTCTTCGCTGCACCAGGCAATCTGGGCGCGGATGGTCGTATGCCCGAAAGGCTCACCGGTGTCTCGATCCCGCCGCACCATGTTACGAGCGATGGTGGCGCCGTCGCCGACGTAGGCGGCGATGCCGCGAAACGCCGCCTTGCGCTCGGGAATCGAGACCACGTCCGGAACGTAGAAGACGTCCACGGAGCCGGCGTGGACGCGATAGCCCACCGCGGGCGCGCGCACGGAATGAACGACGGGAAATGCCTCGAAGCGAATGCCGCCGATCGTGAACGGATGGCGCGGCGAGACGACGTGGCGCCGCTCGTCGGGATCGGAAAATGATCGATTCGCTCCCACGCGTCGCGCGTGGCCCACACCGGGCAGGGTGCCCCGCGCTCCAGCCCGAAGGCGTGATCGGGGTGTGCGTGCGTGACGACGACGGCGTCGGGGCTCGGGCGAAGGAGCCGAGCGCGCCAGGTCTCTCCGCAGTCGATCAGCACGCGCCTGCGACCGTGGCAGACCAGGGTCGCGGTGTGCAGTCGATGGCGCCGATTGATTGGCTCGATGTAGCCCCGCGTGCCGAGGAAGACCAGCTTCATACGAGCGCTCGCGCGACCCGGAGGTACCAGTTGCCGCGCGCGGTCCAGCGATCGGAGTGGTCGAGCGCGTGGTCGTCGAGGTGCCATACGGCGACGGCCGCTCGAACGAGAGCATGGTAGCTCTGATAGAAGCGAACGAGCGCTGCCGAGACGCGATCTTGGGACATCTCGGCGTACCGTGCGAGGAGTCGCTCGCCGATCCAGGCTGCGCCCAGCCGACGGCACTCGAGCGCAAGGAACGAAAGCTCCGAAACCGGATCGAGCCACCGGAGCTCCTGGCTGAACTCGAGGCAGTCGATGACCACGGGTGTCGGCTCCTCGAGGCAGACGTGCTCCGGCCGAAGATCGCCGTGGGCATCCACCACCCAGGGGGCGCGCTCTTCGAGGAGCCTGCCCGATCGTGCGAGCCAGCGCTTCTGGCCGTGAACCACGGCTCGCAGATCGGCGTCGTTCAGGCCGTACCGCGGCTCGGCGAGCGCGGCGCGCTTCGCGTCGATGTCGGCCTCGATCCGCGCGCGGTACGCGGGGCCACCGATCGAAGCGCGCGTCGCGGCAGCGTAGAATCGGGTGAGGACCGCAGCGATGCGCTCGACGTCGGCGGGGGCAACGGTGTTCTGCTCGATGCAGGCGTCGAGCATGCGACGGCGCGGCAAGCGGCGCATCTTCACGAGCCAGTCGATCACGGCGCCCGTTCCCTCGACGCGCACCGCACCATTCGTGACCGTGACCGGAACGGCCGCGAGGTACACGTCGGGCGCGAGCCGCCGATTGAGCTCGATCTCGGTGCGACACGCGCGTTCTCGGGCGTCGATGGTCGTGTGGTCGAGCAGCGCGGTGCGGATGGGCTTCTTGAGCTTGTAGGCGAAGGCGCTCGTCAGAAACACGAACGCCATGTGCGTTTCGATGGTTTCGATCGCGCGCGTCTCGTGCGGATAGGACCCAGGCCGGCTCAACGCGGAGACCGTCATCGCCAGCCGAGCTCTGGCGCCGTCGGGCGCTTCCACGGTGGCACGCCGATCTTTCGCCTGCAGCTCTGCCCCGACGGGTCCCATCTCCCACTACACTCTGACCCGATCCTCCTCGGGTGGGGCGTGGCATTTTTCTCGCTCGCGACGGCTCCGCTGGCGCGAAGCAACACGACGAGAGTGCCCGACTCTCGGGAGTGCCCCACTCGGACGGGCGCCGCCCTGGGTCCGGTACCCGTGGTCCACTCGAGCATCTCGAGGTCACCGGGCATCGGCCGCGTGCACCCGACCCGAGGGAAATCGGGTGGCCCACGAATCTCAGATGCGGTGCTCGCTGCCCGACGAGCCCGGCGTCACGAAAACCGTGCGTCGATCGCGTCGACGACGCGGCCGAAGTCGGGCGGCAGGAAGGTGGGAGGATTGGCTTGCTCGGCGCTCACGCCATCGATGGAGCGTTCGTGATAGCGAACCTTGAACTCGGTGAACTTGAGGCCGGCAGCCGTGGAGATGCACACGACGCGCTCTTCGGGGCGGATTACGCCGCGGTGGACGAGCTTTTCGAGCACGGCGAGACCGACGGCGGTGTGCGGGCAGGTGTACATGCCCGTGCGATCGGCGCGCGCGGCGGCTTCACACAGCTCCTCTTCGCTCGCTTGCTCGACGAGGCCGTCCATGGCCTCGAGCGCGGCGATGGCGCGCGGCGCGCTCACCGGATTGCCGATCTGAATCGCGGTGGCGAGCGTAGGCCGTGCCTGGATGGGCTCGACGCTGCGCTTGCCGGCGTGCCACGCGCGGTACAGCGGATTGGCGTTCTCCGCCTGCGCCACGACGAGGCGCGGGAAACGCGACGTGACGCCGAGGTCGCGCATCATGCGGAACCCGGCGTAGAGCGCGGAAGCGTTGCCGAGGTTGCCGCTCGGCAGAATGACCCAATCGGGCACCTGCCAGTCGAACTGCTGCACGATTTCGATGGCGACCGTCTTCTGACCCTCGAGGCGCAGCGGGTTCATCGAGTTGGCGAGATAGACGATGCCTTCGGCCGCGAGGCGCTGCACGATTGCCATGCAGCCATCGAAGTCGGTGTCGAGGCCGAGCACGAGCGCGCCGTGCGCGAGCGGCTGCGCGAGCTGCGCCGTCGAAATCTTGCCGCGCGGCAAGAGCACGACGACGGGCAATCCCGCGGCGGCGCCGTAGGCCGCGAGCGCCGCGCTGGTGTCACCGGTGGAAGCGCAGGCAATGGCTTTGACGCGCAACCCATCGCGGATGGCCATACGCACGACGCTGACGAGCACGGTCATCCCGAGGTCCTTGAAGGACCCGGAGTGGCTGTTGCCACAAAGCTTGACCCACAAGTCCGACAGACCGAGCGATCGGCCGTACCGCTCCGCCCAGAAGAGATTCGTGCCGCCCTCGTACATCGACACGATCATGTCGTCGGGCACCTGCGGCATCACCCACTCGCGCTTGCCCCACACGCCCGATCCGTACGGCCACCGGTTTTGACGGTAGCGGTCGTCGAAGACGCGCATCCAGCTCGCGCCACTCCGATCGCGCAGAGCGTCGAGGTCGTGCACGACCTCGAGCAGGCCGCCGCAACTCGGACAACGGTAGATGGGCTGAGTGACCGGCCACGAACCCGCGCAGCCAGAAAAGCAGCGAAACTCGGCGGAGTACGACACGGCGGCACTATACTCGGCCGGCTTCGCAAATCCATTCGGCCCGACCGATTTGCGAGCAGCAGCCCCGACGCGGTTCTGGCTCTCGGGCGCTGACGGCGGCCTCGATGCGGTTCTGGCCTCGTCCCGTGCCGAAGGCGCGCTGCGCTTCTCGCCCCTGCCGCGCTTACAGCCTGCTCGAAACTGCAACGAAGGGGAGAAGCGCGCGGGTGGCGGAGTAAGCTGCGCCGCATGCGAATCCCCTTGGCCTTGGGCACCGCGGCTCTGGTCCTCTTCGCGCAAGGGCGCGCGTTCGCGCAGGCGATCCCCCGCGAGGGGGCGGTCACGCTCGCGGTCGAGCGCGCGTTCAGCATCCACACCCTGCACACCGACATCGAGAACGAGCCGGACCGCGACCTGACCGCGTTCGGGCTCCTCTGGGTGCGCAGTGAGAGCGCCCTGCACGTGCCCCGCGTGGCGCTCGACGTGTTCGTCACGGACGGGCTCAGCGTGGGCGGCTCGCTCGCGTTTTATGCCTGGAGCGGCGACTCCGACCGTTCGGGATTCCTGCTCGCGCCGCGCGTCGGCTACGCGTTCGGCCTCGGACGCGTCGTCACGTTCTGGCCCCGCGGAGGGCTCACGTTCTATTCGGAGGAAGCGCCCGGCGGCTCGCCGGAATACGAGCAGCTCGCGCTCGCCTTCGAAGCGATGTTCGCGTTCTGGCCGCGCCACGGTTTCGGCATCCTCCTGGGGCCCACGTTCGACCTCGGGGTGACCGGCGAAGTCGGCGACGATCGCGACTTCCAGCAACGATCGTTCGGGCTGTCGTTCGGGTTGCTCGGCGTTCTTTGAGTCGCCCCCTCCGCGAATGAGGCGCGCGCTCGGACTCACGCTCGCGCTCGCCGTTCTGGGCGCGCGCCCCGCACGCGCGGATCTGCCGCCCGAAGGAGCGCGCATCCGCACGCACGACTACGCGATCGATCTGTCGCAAACGGTCGTCCTCTCCGGTACGCGCGTCACCGGGCTCGGCGGCGCGTTCGTCGCGATCGGCGAGGGCCTCGACGGCAGCGCGCAGAATCCGGCCGCCGTCGCGTTCCGCACTCCCTGGTCGCGCAGCCACTTCGACTACGAGCTCGGCCTCGGCTTGATGGTCTCCTCCGCGCTCGCCAACTCCGACCTGTTCAATTCGGGAAGGCGCATCCACGCGACCGCCTCGGACGAGCGCTTCGTGTTCTTGAACCTGGCCGGCAACATCCAGCTCGGCAACTGGGGATTCGGCCTCTCCACCGATCTGCAGGAGTATGCGATGAGCCGCTCGCCGCATCCGAGCGGGACGATCGAGCCCGAGCGCCTCGTCGCGCAGTTTGCCGTGTGGCAGGCGCTCGCCGCACACGCGTTCTTCGACGGTGAGCTGCTCGTCGGTATCGGGCAGCGCTGGGCCGCGCTCAACGTGTACGAAGGCGCGGGCGGCAGTGAGCAGGCGCTGTTTTCGGCGTTCGGCTCGGGCTTCCAAGCGGGGATATTGATTCGCCCCAACGACGCGCAGTACCGAATCGGCGCGGCGATTCGGTCGGGGGTGGAGGCGCACGCCTCACCGAGCAGCCGAACCCGCGTTCTCTATCCCGACGATCCGGAGCATCAGCTCTTCTTGCCGAATCGGGTGGCGCTGCCCTTCAGCCTGCACGTCGGCTTCGCGCTCCAGCTCGGGCCGCGACCGCTGAACCCGCGGTGGTTCGATCCGAATGCGCTGCTCGCCGATTTCGATCGCTACCTCGCGTATCGCGCGCGCGAGCGCGAGCGTCGCCGTGCGATCCACCTCGCCCGCGCCGAACGGGCCAACGTGGATCTCGAGCAGGCAGCGCGCAGCATCGACGCGGAGCTCGAGGCGGAAGCGCGGGACGATGCGCGCGCGCGCAAGCGCGCCGAGATCGAAATCGATCGCCGCCTCGAGGAGCGCTATAAGAGCCTCGAGCGCTTCCATCTCCTGCTCACGGCGTCGGTCGAAGTGCTCGGTCCCGTCGAGCAGGGCGTCGGCGTCGAAGCATTCTTGGAGCGCACGGTGCAGCGCTCGGGACACACCGCGAGCATCTCGCCGCGCATCGGGCTCGAAACCGAGGCGATCCCCGCGTGGCTCAAGCTGCGCGCCGGCGCGTACCTCGAGCCGTCCCGTTTCGACCAGAACCCGCGGGGCTCGCGCCTGCACGCGACCTTCGGGCTCGATCAGCGCCTGTTCGGCTGGGAGGTGTTCGGGCTGTGGCCGCGCGGAGCGACCTGGCGTGCGACGGGTTCGGTCGACGTGGCCGAAGCGTATTTCGCCTGGGGGCTCTCCATCGGCATGTGGCATTGAACGGGCTTGCTGGTTTTTCGGGTCGGCGCACGCTCGGGGCGCCCTCTCGTCGCGTGAGCTCTCCGCGTCTCCGGGCACGCTCGCTTCGGGCCCGAACGCGTTTCCGCGGGCGGCGTGCGCGACGCGGGCCGGAAACGCGTGGCGGTAAATGTGGGCGAATGAGGAGAAACGGTGAGACATTGGGAGAAATCGCTAGGGGCCGCTGCGACGAGCCGGATAAGATGAACGATCATGGGGCACGGCCCCCTCGACGATCCCCTCCTCACCGGCCAGCGTGACGCGGCCACGCGAGCCTCCAGCGAACCCTCGCTCGAGTCGACCCAGCCGCCGTACCGGGACACCGAGCTCGCGAACGGCTCGGAGGGCGTCGACCCGTGCCTCGAAGCGCCGCGGGGCGGTGGTATTCCGCGCGCGCCGCTCGTTCCTCGGTTTTCGCCGTATGGCCTGGCCGCGGTTCCCCTCGCTCATCCGCCGCTCGATGCGCCCATCCTCGTCGAGGAAGTGCAGGCGGT
>QGUH01001164.1 GCA_003242355.1 Pseudomonadota bacterium | reverse complement strand
CGAGCGCTCGCGGGAAGAGCAGAACCTGAACGACGAGCTGCGTGAGGTGCTCGAAGACGCGGAGGACGATCGATGAGGCGTGCGCGTCGCATCGGGTTCTTCGGAGTGCCGGCCCTGCTCGGCGCGCTCGCCTGCGCGAACGCCGTGTTCGCCCAGAGCGCGGGGGCTCCGACGGCGACGGGTGAGTCCAGCGTCGCGGCGCGCCGGGTGCGCGAATCGGTTCCGCGCGCGAAGCCGCCAACGCCCGAGCAGCTCCGGGCCTACGAGATCTTGCGGCAGGAGGCCGAGGAGTACGAGCGGGGCGCGAAGGAGTTCCGCAGAACGCTCACGCAGATCGTCCGCTACCACTACGAGGATCGGCGGCGCGGCGTGCTCGCCGTGCTCGATCGGGAGCTCGCGACGGAGCGCCAGGGGCTCGAAACCGCGCGCAACGAAGCGATCGCGCGCATCGAGTCGTTCATCGTCCGCTACAGCGGCGTGAACGCCGATCCCAAGGCGACGCCCGACGCGATGTTCCGCCTCGCCGCGCTCTACGAGGAACGCGCGAGAGAAAAGGAGGCGGAGCTGACGACGGGGCTCGAGCCGGCGATTCAGCTCTACCGGCGGATCATCCGCGAGTATCCGAAATACGAGGAGGTCGCGGCGGTCCACTACTACCTCGCCCACGCGCTCACGGACGCCGAGCGCATCGAGGAGGGCCAGCAGGCGTTTCGAGCGCTCGTCTGCAACAATCGCTACACCGTTCGGGACTCGGCGACGGACCCATCGCGCATCGAGGTGCAGAAGCTCCCGCAGGATCACGACGAGGGCTTCTGGGCGGAGTGGAATCGGCGCAACACGGAGCCCATCGACAAGGTGCGTCCGGGGGCGAGACGCGGCGCGCGCGCCGGCAACGAGGAGCTCTCGTTCGTGGACCCGTACGACGGGTGCGAGCCGATTCCGCAGGAAACGCTTCCGGGCAGCGAGCCGCGCTACGTGGCGGAAGTGTGGTGGCAGCTCGGCAACCATCACTTCGACCAGATCGAGCCCAAGGGCGGGCCCTACAACCTCAACCGCGCGGTGAGCGCGTATTCGCGCGCGCTCGAGTACAAGCAGCCGCCGATTTACGGCGTCGCGCTCTACAAGCTCGCCTGGACCTACTTCAAACAACAGCGCTACCGGACCGCGGTGGAGGAGTTCGTCAAGCTCCTGCATTACGCCGACGAGCAAGAGGCGAAAACGGGCGATCCCGGCGCGGATTTCCGTGCGGAAGCCTACACGTACATCGCGGGCTCGCTCACGTACGTCGATTTCGACGGGCCGCGTCCGGAGGATCCGTACATCGTTCGCAGCGACGTGCTCGACACCGAGCCCGATCCGCTCGAGGCCGAGCGCAAGATGGCGATCGCGATCGAGCGCGTGCAGGATCCGAATCTCATCCCGCAAGATCGCAAGTGGACGGTCGAGATCTACAAGGCGCTCGCGCAGGAGTTCATCGAGATCACGCAACACCAAAACGCGATCGCGACGCTCGAGCTCACGCTCCAGAAGTTCCCGATGGATCGGGACGCGCCCTTGATGCAGAACCGCGTGGCCGAGCTGTACGAAGAGCTCGCGCGGCTCGCGCCCGAGGGCTCCGCGGCGCGCGCGGAGTACTCCGCCAAGTCGCTCGAGCGGCGGACCAGGCTCGCCGAGTACGTGGGGACGACGCCCTGGGTGGAGGCGAACCGCGACGATCCGGAAGCGCTCGCCGCGGCGGAGCGGCTCGTGCGCGACGGCGTGAAGCGCGCCGCGGCGGATCACACGAACCTCGCCCGCTCGTACTACGACAAGGCGCTCGAGCTGAACGACGAGGCCGAGCAGCGTGCGCTCATCGAGCGCGCGGTCGCCGAGTACCGTCTGGCGGGGAAGGGCTTGGG
>QGUH01000180.1 GCA_003242355.1 Pseudomonadota bacterium | reverse complement strand
CACCTCCGTATCAGCCTCTGCCGGCAATCTCTCCCTGTCACTTTCCACCGGCGCGCTCTCTCCGCCGGCCTTCGCTCGCACCTCCGTATCAGCCTCTGCCGGCAATCTCTCCCTGTCACTTTCCACCCGCGATACTCGCATCTCCCTATCAGCCTGGCCCTGCAGCACCTTCCTGGAAATCTCGCCGCCAAATTCGCCACGCACGTTCTCACCAAACTTGCCCTGCAGCTGGTCGGCCGCCTCGGCGTGCACCACGTCGCGCAGATGGCCGTCACGAGGGCGGCGGTTTCGGGATGGGGCCGTTTCGCGAACCTCGCCGGTGGGCACGACGGCGAACGGAACGTCGTGATCGCCAACGTCGTCCTCCGTGGCCCTCGTGTCGACGCTCCCGATGAATTGCGCATCGCACGCCATCATCTCGACGATCTCGGGAGGCAGCTCGACGTTTGCCCCGGCTGCATGTTGCACCCCCCACCGACACCGTTCGCACACGGTAACGGACACCTGGTACGACGAACGCCCTGCATCGGAAGGCCCCCCCAAGATCTCACGCGCCATCTGCAGAAGAAGCGTGTCGTCGTCCATCGGCTCGGCGGATTGGCGCCGAATCAGAGCCGTGGCTTCCCGAAACGTGGCGTACGTTTGCGCGCTCACGTCGAAGTGAAGGACGTATCGGCGCACCTCCGGCCGACCGGGATCCGAAGGGCGATCTCCCGGCATTTTCCCCGATACGAGCCGTTCGATCTGGCGCACGGTCTTGCCCCGCGCGGCCTCGAGCCACTCCCGCTCGGTCGCACGCGTCGCGACGCGTGCAAGCTCACGCGCGGCAGACCAGCACAAGGCCCCTTGGTTGAGGGCGCGACTGATCTCTGGAAGATTCTGGAGCGCGATCGCCGTCCGGAGCTTGTCGTCGGTGGTCCGGAAGTTGTAGCCGAATAGCTTCTCGACGTACTGCGCGAACGAAGCGTAGCCCAGGTGTCGGTGTACCTCGGCGCGAAAGGCACGGAGCAGCGCCAGACCCTCGCGACCGTCGAGCTCGGCACGCTCCTTCGCGAGCCGTTCGAGCTCTTCGTGTGCCAAAATCCACTCTACTTTACTCTCTACCCAAACACCCGTTTCCATGGCATCGAGCATACACCCGCCTTTTCCGAGCCTCGTCGTGCCCCGTAAACGCGCTCTCGCCGCTCGGATCGGCGCGCGAGTCCTTTTTTCGCGAAAGACGCGCCAGCGAGTCGCCCAGCAACCGATAAGGCCGATTTCCGAACACCCCTGCACCCAGCCCGACTTCTGCACACGAAAAGCTGTCAAGAGGAATCCGCTCGCTCCCGGTCTTTTCCTCCACCAGCTTCGTTCGCAATCAACCCCCCACGTGCTGATGGTGTCCTCACTGCAAGGCCTTCACGTAACCCGTAAACAGCCCGCGACGCGTCGGGCCAGGCGTGTGTCACGGCAAGCATATGACGGGGGCCTCACTGCAAGGCCTTCACGTGACCCGTAAACAGCCGCGCCGCGTCCGGCGAGCGTGTCTCGCGGCAAGCATATGACGGGTGCTCACTGCAAGGCGACGCGTCGGGCCAGGCGTGTGTCACGGCAAGCATATGACGGGGGCCTCACTGCAAGGCCCTTCACGTAACCCGTAAACAGCCGCGCCGCGTCCGGCGAGCGTGTCTCGCGGCAAGCACATGACGGGTGCTCACTGCAAGGTGACGCGCCAGGCCAGGCGTGTCTCGCGGCAAGCACATGACGGGTGCTCACTGCAAGGTGACGCGCCAGGCCAGGCGTGTCTCGCGGCAAGCACATGACGGATGCCTCACTGCTAGTGCACCGCAAATCAGATGCGAACAACGTTTCCGGGGCGATTGCAGCAGGATAGGCTGGAACCTGCGTTCGGGGAATTGACCTCACCTCATGAGCGGTGCACTAGGCCCTTCACGTAACCCGTAAACAGCCGCGACGCGCCAGGCCAGGCGTGTCTCGCGGCAAGCACATGACGGGTGCTCACTGCAAGGTGACGCGCCAGGCCAGGCGTGTCTCGCGGCAAGCACATGACGGGTGCTCACTGCAAGGTGACGCGCCAGGCCGTCGCGGCACACCTTACGATACCCGTGAAGCCCCAGAGGCCTGCGCTGGCCACCGGCCCTCCGCCGCGCAATAACGTTGCGACGCTTCACGCGGTAAGCCTCGTACGAGGCTCGCACCGCCCGGTTCCCTCCGCACGCTCGACCCCCAGAGGCCTGCGGCTGGAGTGCGCGAGCGACCACACGCTGGACGCTCCGGACGCCTTCGGGGACGCGTGAAGCCCCAGGAGCTCGCGGTTGGAGCCGGTTCCGGGGGGGTTCGGGCTCTGCCGAATGAGCCCTTCGCGGGACGGACTCGGGGCGTGGTCCGAAAGCGCCGAAACGCCTCGGGTCTGCGAGCAGAAACGAACAGGAAGAGGCACGCGGATTGCCTCGAACCCGGTGGTCCTTCGCGAGATTCGGAGTTTCTCTCCGCGACGAAGGGTTCGGAAGGCTCACTCGTACACTCAACCGGAGGATCCATCATGGCGAATAGAGTCCAGCAGCCGATGCCGGGCTTCGCGAGCGCTCCGTCGCGGAACGGCTTGTGGGCGCGTTACGTGAACGCCGCGCTCGGTGTGTGGCTGTTCATTTCGGCATTCGCGTGGCCGCACACGCAGGCGTCGGGCACCAACACGTGGATCGTCGGCGCTCTGATCGCGATTTCTTCCCTCTGGGCGATCCGCTCGCCCTCCGTGCGCTGGGTGGACACGGTGCTCGCGATCTGGTTGCTCCTCTCCACCTTCTTCATCGAGCACGTCACCGCCGCCACGGTGTGGAACAACGCCATCGTCGCCATCGTCGTCTTCCTGCTCTCCCTCGTCCCCAACACCGTCGGTGGCCAACGCACCATGGGCCCGCGGCGCGAAGCCCGCTCGGTACCGTGACCGCCGTGAGCTCCGAAGGAGACTTGCGGTTTTCTGAACTGCGAGTCCCGCTGCTTTGAGCGGCGCTCGCGCATTCCCGGAATGCAAGGTCTCGCCTCGCGTTCCGGGAAGCGCTCTCGAGCCGCCGGGTTCCCGCTCGTCCGGGGCTGCATCAGGCGACGGATGCCCCGGAACCTTCTCGAGGGAACCCGGCGGAGCGTCCCCGCGTTCCAGACGTTCGTGAGACGTTCGTGCGCCCGGCTCGGACGGGGTGTGAGTGCGGGCGAATTGCCCTCGGGATCCACGACCGGCCACGTTGTAGGTGCGAACAGCGTGGGGGTGTGAGGGACGGACTCGCTCGGCAGGTTCACGCCAACTTGACGGAGGCAGAGCCGTCCGTAGGCTGAGTTGCCCCACGCTCGGAGCAACCATGCCTTGCCGGACGGACCACCTCGTTGGGTGGGTCGCAAAAGCCCCATTCGTCGTCGCTCCCGAGCGCAACTCGGAAATCGAGCGCAGGCCATGCACATACCGATCCGCGTTACGAACGGGCCTTTTCGGGCCTGCTACGATTCGTCGCGGAAGGAAATTCGGTGCTCACGGTCACTCCTGGCGCTCTTGTGGGCGAATGCGCATCTGGCGCTCTCGATTTACGAACGCGTCTATGAGCAGACACGTCCAGGCGCACGGTGTGTGCTCAATCTCGACGATGATTCGGCTGCGAACGACGCGTTGGAACTCGTCCACTGGGCGTTCACGAGCTTGGAGAGTGGTACGATTGACTGGCCTCCTCATTTGCCCGGGCCATCAACGAGCGACCGAACGATAGCGACCGCATCGCGAACGACACGACTGTTCATTTACGCGCTCGCATTCGTCCTGCACCACGAACTGGCTCATGCCCGGCTCCACCATGATCGCTCGACGGTCGAGACCGAGCAGGATGCCGACCGCACTGCCTCCCGTCGCATTTTGGGCTGGTCGGGGGCACTGGATGACGCGTCACCGCGGTTCATTCTTCGCGCGCATGGCGTCGTCGTCGGCCTCGGAACGATTTGTGGGCGGCAGATAGCTCGTGGGGCCTTTCGATCCCCTTCGCACCCTCGATCGTTCGATCGCCTGTACCATACGCTCGACGACCTCGTACCCTATCCCCACCACCCCGCGTGGCGCATGGCCGCGGCGCTCCTGCATGTGTATTTGACCATGGCGGGGCTCGAGCCGAATCCGACGGTTTACGCGCACGCAAAGGATTGCGTGAACGCTTACTGCGATCTCATGGCCGCTCTCGATGAGCGCACGACGACCTCGAGCTCACGTCGTCGACGCCAGCCGCAAGCGTGCGCGGCACCTTAGGCCCCTCGCTCCGACCTCGTGAGCAAGCCCCTTCGGGGTGAGCAAGCCCCTTCGGGCGCGTGCCATGGTCGGGTTAGGGTGTGGAAAACTGCATTGTGGGGCCACGAGTCGGGTCTTGAGGCATACTGCGCCGCGCGATGCTCGCGACTGCCCCGCCTGCGTTCGTGCCGACCGACTACGAATGGTTGCGGCTGCGGTTCGAGGCGGATCGGCGGAGTCGCGCGCGCGGCCTTCTCGCCCGGGTGCAGGAGCACGTTGCGGGACGGCCGAGGATCAAGGTCTTGGATCTCGGGGCGGGTGCGGGCGGCAACCTCCTCTTTCTCGCCCCGCAGTTGCCCGTCACCGATCAAGAATGGGTGCTCGTCGATCGCGACGGCGCGCTGCTCGCGCGTGTGGCGGCGTGCTGCGCGGCGCTCGGGGGTGATTATCCCCCGACGGTGGTCGCACTCGATCGGGTGCCGGCGTGCTGCGCGGCGCTCGGGGGTGATTATCCCTCGAGCGCACCGGGTCATCTACGCGTGGGCGAGCGCGCTGTCCGTTATCGAGCGCTGGTGGGTGACTTCGTCACGGATGCTCGGGTGTTCGCCGAGCGCTGGGATCTCGTCGTGGCCAATGCGGTGTTCGACTTGCTGCCCGAGCGCACGGTTGCTCACTTCTTCGAGGGCGTTCGGTCGACCTTCGCCGAGAGCTGCCCACCGCTGTACTTGACGATCCACCTCGACACGGGGCTCACCTTCGATCCCGAGAGCCCTGAGGATGAGCCGGTCCGCGCGCTCTTCCATGCACACATGCGGCGCCCGCAGGCATTCGGTCGGGCTCTGGGTCCGCAAAGCGCGCGGGCGCTCGCGCGGCTCGCCGCGCGCACGGGCTTCACCGTCCATGCGGAACCGAGCCCGTGGCGACTCGGACCGGACGATGCGCGCATGCTCCACGCGAAGCTCGACTTCATCGAGAACGCCGTGACGGAGATGCTGCGCGAGGCGGGACGCGGGGCGCTGCCTCTCGCCTTCGGAATCGACGCGTTGGCTCGTTGGGTCGCGGCGCGGCGCGCGCAGGTCGAGCGCGGGGAGCTCCGCATCACCGTGGGCCACCGGGACCTCTGGCTCACGCCGCACCCGCGGGCGCTCGCGAACTGAAAACGCCTCGGCGCCATGGATGTTCCCGAAGCGCTACGGTTCGTGCTTCCGCCCGGAAGCGACGCCATTTCCGGCGGAAATCTGTACAACGCGGCTTTGATCCGAGCGCTCCGCGCGATGGTGCGCGTCGAGACACTCGACATCGACGAGCTCCCCATCGCCATCGACCGCGGCGAGCCAGGAATCTACTTCATCGACACGCTGTGCCTATCCGAAGCCGAAGCCGTGCTCGATCGGCGTCGCCGCGGACAAGCGTTCGCGCTCGTGGTGCATCACCTGCCGAGCCTCGAGCCGGACATCGATCCGAATGACGGACGGCTCGAGGCAGAACGCGCGCTGCTCGCTCGCTTCGAGCTCTTCTTGAGCACCAGCGCGTTCACGACGGAGCTCCTCGCAGCGCGCGGGATCCCGCGGGAGCGGGTGCTCACGGTGCCGCCCGCGCCGCCCCGGGTCGCGCCGAGTTTGCGCGAGTACCGGCCGCCCCTGGTCGCGCTCGTCGTCGGAAATGTGATCCCTCGCAAAGCGCTGCATCCCTTTTTGTGCGCGCTCGACGAACGGATCGCCCCCGGGCTCGAGCTCCGGCTCGACGTGGTGGGACGTCTCGATCTCGACTCGGATTATGCGCGCGCGTGCCTCGATCGTGTACGCGCTTCCTCGAGACTCGCGCGCACGGTGCGCGTCCGCGGTCCCATCGAGCCGCAGGCGATGGGTGCAGTCTATTCCGGGGCGCACCTCTTCGTCTCCACCTCGCGCATGGAGACGTTCGGGATGGCCGTGCAGGAGGCGCGCGCGCACGGGCTGCCGATCCTCGCCGTCCGCGGTGGCCACGTGCAGCATCACTTCGTCGAGGGAGAAACCGGGCTCGGGTTCGACTCCGCCGACGAGCTCGCCGATGCGCTCGTAGCGTTGGCCCGCGACTCACGGGGCATGGAAGCGTTCTTCGCGCGCGCTCGACGCCTGCGACCGAACCTCGAGACCACGTGGTCCGATGCTGCAACGTCGCTGCTCACGCAGCTCGCGAGGGTGCCCGGCGCGGGCACGCCGAATCCAGCGGGGTAAAGGCGCTCGCGGTGCGCCGACCGAGCGTGATCACGGAGCGTCCGTTCGTTGGGGGGCGTTGCGAGCCCCGCGCCACGACGCATCTCGCAACCGGCTCGGGCGGCAGGAGGGCACAGGGGCCCTCGAACGGTCGCGCAGACGCGCTCGGGGCGCCAGGCGAAAGCACCAAGAGCTCCCGGCGACGGACGACGGCGCAAGAGCTCGCAGCGACG
Source organism: Pseudomonadota bacterium (assembly GCA_003242355.1). Taxonomy (GTDB): domain Bacteria; phylum Myxococcota_A; class Polyangia; order Polyangiales; family Polyangiaceae; genus PMG-095. The sequence continues at coordinate 233 of QGUH01000180.1, read as the reverse complement.
GGCGAGGGCGCCAAGAGCTCGCGGCGACGGACGACGGCGCCAAGAGCTCGCGCGGAGGGGGCCTCAAAGGCGCCCCGGCAATGCCGCCGCGTACGCGGCCCACGCCACGTGGGACTCGCGCAAGGTCACCTTCATCCGGCAGAGTGCCTCGGAGCCGGGGCCGAGCTCGCCCGCGCGGATGCGCTCCGCCATGGCCCCGAAGTACCGCCGCGCCGAAAACCGGGCCGCGGGTT
>QGUH01001163.1 GCA_003242355.1 Pseudomonadota bacterium | reverse complement strand
ATTGCCAACGGCCACGCGCCGGGCGTGCTCGTAGATGCCGTTGATGTACGACCGCGGGATCACGCGGAACACCGCGTTACGCAGCGCGATGCTTGCCGCAGCGTTCCCCGTCACGGTGATCATGTCGTCGCCGAATCGACGCCCGTTGCGTCCGACGATCCGGCGCTTCACCTCGAGTGTCACCCGGACGTTCTTTTCGATGTCCCAGCAGACACCCTGCGCGACGATCTGGCGCTCCTCCTCGTCCACGATGCGAGCGCCGTAGTGGAGGTTGCCGTAGCAGCTCGCCGCAATCTCCGCGAGGCGCACGGAAGGGCCGGCGATCATCTTGCCGTCCCGGGGCAGCGTGTAGATGCAGCTTTCCGCGACATCCTGCGAGATCGTCGCGAGCGTCGCGGCCTCCTTCAGGAAGCGAGCCACGCTCCTGGGGTACTTGTGCGCGCAGTCGATCTGCGCCTCCGTCTCGCTCTTCGTGATGGCAGCGACAGCGGACACGTCCGCGCGGACGATCTGGGTTTCCTCGGCCTCGATCATGGCCGCGATGGGGTCCTGTTGGGTCATCGTCATGTTGGGTCTCCTCTCGGTCACGCTCGCTTCACAACGAGGCGCTTCACTTCCTTGGGTTCGACGGCTCCGGCAGCGTCGAGTTCGCCGTTCAGCGCGCGGACGGCAGCCGCGCCCTTTCCGCGCCCCGCCCGCGTCGCCACGACCTTCTCGGCCTTCGATATGCTCACCGTGATGCACTCGGCGAGATCCTCGTCGGAGAAGTGCTTGTCCAGCACCGGCCACGCCTTCAGCACGTCGATCGAGCGGCGCGTCTCGGTGTCGATCGTCAGACGGAGGCCATTCGCGATGATGTCTCCGTGCCGCTCGACGTGCTTCTTGATCGCCTGGCGCACGCGTTCGGCGTACCGCGCGACGGTGTCGGCCTTCTGGAGCACCGAGACGATCTCCTCGGGGCTCATCAGCTCGATCGCGCACTCGGCACGCGCGACCAATTCCTTGTCCGCGATGGCCGCCACGTCCCGGCGAATCAGCGCGTTGGCCGCTTCGCACTCGTGGCTACGCGGGCAGTAGCCGCAGTGGTGACCCGGATAGAAGGCACCGTTCCACTCCACGACGCGCGCGAGGAATTCGCGCTTCCACTTCCCCAATCCTGCCCGGTCGAGACGGTAGGTCTCCACATCCTGGTCGCGCACCCAGAGCAGCGTGCAGGACGCTTCCTGGAGCCGGTAGTCGCTCAGCAGCAACAGCGCGCAATACGCGAGCGCCTGCTGCTTGTAGTCCGAATCCTTGTGCCCCGTCTTCCAGTCTGCAGCACGCGCTACCTCCTCACCGAGTGACACGATATCGACCGTTCCGGTCAGTTCCACGTCACCGATCTGGTCGCTGAACGGAACCTCCGTGACGGCGTCCGGAAAGCTGCCTTGGACGCGAGACCAAAGGGAATTGGCGCGCGCGCACAGGAAGCGCGTCTCCTCCAGGTCCGCGCCGTAGCGCGCCGCAACACCAGGGATGGCATCCCAATCGAGCCGCCCCGTCTCGACGAGCGGCCGCAGCGCCTCATGCACTGCCGTCCCGACGTCGGCCGCGTCGTTGCTCTGGACGATGCGGAGCTTCGGTGGGCGCGCGGACGCGGGACAGAGGAACGCGAGCGGGAGAGAACTGGCTCGGAGATGGGTGATGTCGGCCATTGCTATTTGCCTTGTTGATCCGGCCTCAAGTCGCCCGCCCACGGGTGGAGGGTGGGGGTACCCGTGAGCAGGCGACTTCAAGCCGGTTCGTGGAGCTCGGCTCCAGTCGAGTCGTGACGGCGTCGGGAGGGGTGGCCGACGAGTCTCGTCACGGCTCGGCTGCAACCGAGGTCACGCGCTCTTCTTGAGCACCTCCCGCGCGAGTGCT
>QGUH01001162.1 GCA_003242355.1 Pseudomonadota bacterium | reverse complement strand
TCGGCCGATGGGGGCGACCGTACGAGGCCGGGCTCCTGACCCAGGATTGCCTGGTCGTGCTGGACGAGGCGCACCTCAGCCAGCCGTTCGACGACACCCTCGCCTCCCTGGAGGCGCTCGTGGCTCGACGGCCCTGCATCCGGCCGTTCGCGGTGGTCCGCATGGGCGCGACGAGTCGACCATGCCCTGCCGATCGTCGGCGGTTCTCCCTCGAGGACGAGGACCGCGAGCCCAGGATCCTCCAGCGCCTTCAGGCGGGCCTCGATGGCCGGGGTGGCAAGCAGCTCGAGCTGCGTGTCGTGTCCAAGGCCGGTGCCTCGTCCGACCTTGCTACCTGGGCAGTCGAGACCGCCCAGGGCGCCATCGAAGAGAAGCCGGCCATAGGGCTCGTTCTCAACACGGTCCGTGCCGCGCGTGATGCGCACACGGAGCTGCGCAAGCGGCTACGCGAAGCGTCGCTCGATCCAGATGCCGTCCTCGTCCTCACGGGGAGCATGCGAGGCATCGAGCGCGACGAGATCGTGAGCCGGGAAGGTACAAGCCCCGAGGCCCGCCTGTACCAGCGACTCCGTGCCGGTCGCGACCGAGACGCAGCCGGCCCTTCGTTCCTGGTCGCCACGTCTTGCATCGAGGTGGGCGCCGACATCGACCTCGATCACCTCGGCACCGAGGCATGTGCGCTCGACAGCCTCGTCCAGCGCCTCGGCCGCGTGAACCGCCGCGGCGAGCGGACGAGCCCCTCAACGGTCCGTGTGCTCACGGAAAGCAAGGGCTCCGGCGCTGGGGCTGCGGTCGCGACGTGGGTCGAGGAGCTGGGCCAGATGTACCCGAACCTCGTCGTGGATGGCGCACTCGACGCCGCCCCCGATGGACTCCCACGGACGGCGGCGGCAAAGCTGGACTCGCCACCCGATGGCATCGACGCACACGACCTGCGGATCCGTTTGTGTGGCGCCCCGGAGCCCGTCCCTGTGTTGAACCGCGCGACCGTCGATGACTTCGCGATGACGTCGCTCGGATGGGATGACGCCGATCGACCCGATGTCGCCCTCTGGCTCCACGGCTGTGCTTCCGACGACGAGGGTGGGTACGTCGAGCTCGGATGGCGGACGGAGCTCGACTGGGTTGGCGCGGAGGCGGACGCGGCGGGCCTGCTCGAAGCGTTTCCTCTCGCTCCCCGGGAGACCGCACGTTGCACGTTGGGCGACGCCGTTCGTCTGCTGAAGCGCCTTCGCGCAAGCCAGCAGCACGCAGACCGCGTTCTCGTGGTCGCCCGAGGCGGCTCGCCCCGGGGGCAGCGCATAGGATCGCTGCCCGACGACGACGCAGAGCTGTACCGCCTGGCGGCGTGGGCCCAGATCGCTCTCCCGTGTTCCGCCGGCGGGTACGAGCATCACTTCGTCAACCCCAGCGCCGAGGGCATCGTCCTCGACGTGGCCGATCGTGCTCTCCCCGAGACCTGGGCACCTCGCCGGCGACTCTGGGTCCGCGAAGGGTCGATCGGTGTCGATCCCGAGGGCGGAGACATTGTGGATGCGTCGGACGCGTGGGTCGCCGAGGACGCCGAAGAGCTCTGCGCCGCGTGTGAGTCTGCCGCGCGGAGCCTGCTGGGCAACGGATGGGCGCTTGTCTCGGCTGGGGGAACCGCGGAACGCGGTGTCCTGGTAGCGCGCCAGCGAAAGATGCGTGCGGTGGAGAACGCCGAAGGAGATCGTGCTTCCGTGGGCTACGCGAAGCCCGTCACTCTCTCGCAGCACCTCCAGGACGCCGCTCAGTGGGCCGGGCTGCTCTGCGACCGGTTGCACCTGGATGAGCACCGAGCGACCATCGTCGACGCTGCACGTGCGCACGACCTTGGCAAGAACCGTCCATGGTGGCAGCGGGCGATCGGCGTTACCGGCC
>QGUH01001161.1 GCA_003242355.1 Pseudomonadota bacterium | reverse complement strand
CGTGGTTTCCCCCGCTCTTTTTTGGGCTGATTTCCGGGCCTGTGGTCCGCTTTAATCCCCAAAGCTGACGCTCCCCGAGAACCGTGGACGACTCGCGCGCGCGCAAGCGGTCCTGGATCCGAGGAGCCGCGCTCTTCGCCTTCGGCGTGGCCCTGGTGGTGCTCGTCTTCCGCGCCATCGGGGCGAACGTCCACGAACTCGTCGGACGCGCGCGTTTCAGCGCTCCGTATGCCGCGCTCGCCGTGGTGATGACCGTGCTCAGCAACGGCGTCGTCGCCTACCGGTGGAAGCTGCTCTCCGAGCACCGCGGGGAGGTCCACCTGCCGCTCACGAATTACTTTCGCGTGACGATGATGGCGCGCCTGCTCGGCCAGTTTTCGTCCAACCTGTTCATGGACGTGGTGGGCCGCAGCACTGGCCTGCGCTGGCAGGGCGACTCGCGCAGCCTCGGACGGCGGCTCGCGACGCTGCTGCTCGAGCGCGGCCTCGACGTGCTCCTTTTGTGCCTGATGCTCGGCTGGGCGATCGCCGCGCGCACGGCGTCGGCGTCCTTCGCGGTCGTCTCGTTCGTGGCGGTCTGCGCCCTCAGCTTCCCGCTCTCGGGACCGTTTCTCGGCGTGTCGCAGCGCCTGCTCGGCTTCGCGGGCGCCTTGTACCTGCGCCTGCGGAACAAGGCCGGCAGCTTCGACGCCCAGAGCGCCGGAGTCGCCCCCGAGCTCGTGCGCACGATCGCGTTCTTGGGGGTGCTCCGGTACGTGCTCGTCGTGGGCCAGTACTGGGCGATGGGCGCGACGATTGGCGTCGTGCTCCCCGCGTTCTTCATCACCGGGGCGGCGCCCCTCGCGCAGCTCTCCACGGTCGTCGCGTTCACGCCGGGCTCGCTCGGCATTCAAGAGGCGGGCTGGGCCGGTGCTCTCTCCTGGCTCGGGCTCGACAAGACGAGCACGGCGTTGTTCGTGGTCGGGCAGCGCGTGCTGCTCGTCGTGCTGTTCGCCGTGGTCACCCTGATCGCCGAGGCGCTGTATCGGTTCCAGCGCAGTCGGACGCGCTCGGCCGTGTGACCGACCCTGGTTTGCCCCGCGGGTGACCACTGCGGCATCCCCGAAAGTGCTAATAGGGGGCGAATCACGATGGCACCCCTCGTACGAGGATTTCGCTTCTCGGCCGTGTCCGCGGGCATTCGCAAGGGTGAGCGCCCCGACGTTGCCCTCGCCGTCGCCGATCACCCGGTGACGGTGGCCGGCGTGTTCACCCGAAACCTGGTGCGCGCAGCGCCCGTCGCGGTGGCGGCCGAGCGCGTGCGGCGCGGCGTCGCCCGTGCCGTGTTGGTGAACGCGGGGTGCGCGAACGCCTGCACGGGCCGGCCGGGCCTCGATGCCACCCTCGCTTCCACGAGCGCCGTGGCGGCCCTGCTCGGCACCGAGCCAGAAGCGGTGCTGCCGGCCTCCACGGGCGTCATCGGCGTGGTGCTCCCGCACGAGCGCATCGTGGACAAGGCGAAGGAGCTCGTCGACCGGCTCCGCCCCGACGGCGCGAACGACTTCGCCGAAGCAATTCTGACGACCGATCGCTGGACGAAGATCGCCACCGCGGAAGTGCCGGCGAACGGCGGCACCGCAACGGTCCTCGGCATCGGCAAGGGGGCCGGCATGATCCACCCCGACGTCGGGCCACCCCAGGCGACGATGCTGGTGTTCCTGTTCACCGATGCCGACGTCGCCCGCGACGCGCTCGAGCGCGCGCTCGTTCGCGCCTGCGACGCGACGTTCAATGCGTGCACGGTCGCCGGGGATACGGGACCGAACGACACCGTGCTTGCCTCCGCTTCCGGGGACCCGGGGGCCTCCGTCCCCCCAGCGAAGCCCGACCGGGCTTCCGTCCCGGGTGGACCCCCACTCGCCG
>QGUH01001160.1 GCA_003242355.1 Pseudomonadota bacterium | reverse complement strand
CCGGCCGGCAATTCGATCTCGGCGGGATGCACTCCGCGGCCGCGGATCACTGGGAGCGCGCCGCGCAGCGCGCGCTCGCGACGAACGCGCTCACCGACGCGCTGAACATGGCCGACCGGGCGCTGTCGTTCGCCGAGGACAAGCCATCGCGCTTCCGACGCGCCTCGTACCTCGACGAGGCTTGGAGTCGGCTCGATCCGCGGGTCGGCGAACGCGAAACGGCCGTGCTCGCGATGGAGCAGAACGTGTACGACGAAGCGAGCGCCGTGCGCGCGCGCGGCGCCCGTGCCCGCTACGACGATGCCCGCGGGCAAGGCGAGCGCATCAGCGAGCGCCTCGCCGAAACGCGCGATCAAGCCGAGGCACTGGGCCTCTACGACGAGGTGGCCCGGTGTTCCGCCGTGCTCGCGGCGCGCCTCGCCTTCGCCGGGAACTTCGCCGAGGCGGACGCGGAGGCCAAACGCCTGCTGCACCTCGCGCAGGCGCGCGGCATCGGCGCCGCCGCGGTCGACGCTTATCAGACTCAGGCAATCGTGCGGCAAACGCAGGGCGCGCTCGGCGCCGCGCACGAAGCGCGGCGCAACGCCGTCGCGGCCGCGCGCGCGGCGGGCCTCAAGGAGCGCGAGGCCATGCTCACCACGAATCTCGGCTTCGCCCTCACGACGATCGGCGCGCGTCAGGAAGCGCGCGCAGCGCTCGAGCAGGGCCTGGCGCTCGCCGAAGCGATCGGCAGCCAAGGGACGGTTCGCCACGCCTTGATGAATATGCTCGGGTGGTGCGCAACCTTCGGCGGCGACAAGCAGCTCGATTCGCACCTGGCGCAAGTGCGCGCCGACGCCGACGCGAGCGCGACCGGCATCTGGGCCGCTCCCGATCGCGCCAACCTCGGGATGCTCTTCTATCGCGGTTGCGAGCTGCTCCGGACCAAGAACGAAGCCCACAACCGGCGCGCCCTCGGGCTGCTCAAGATGGCGGCGCAGGGTTACCGCAACACGGGCAACCGCGACATCTTGCCGGTCGCGCTCGGAATGTGGGCGGAGGCCGAGCGCCTGTGCGGTAATCTGGATGCGGCCGTGCGCCTCGCGCGGGAAGCGGCCGCGCTGCTCGAGCAGGGCGCCCCGAGCTTGCTCAACGAGTCGCCGGTGTACCTCGCGCTGCACGATGCCGAGCTCGAGCTCGGCGACGAAGAGCGCGCTCGCGAAGCCATCCGGCGCGGGATCCCCGCGCTCGTGCGCAGGCTCCACGGCCTCGTCGGCACGCCGTACGCCTGGCTCTTCCTCACCGAGCTGCCACACAACGCGCGCTTGCTCGCCGCCGCGGAAGACGAAGGCCTGCTCGTCGACAGCGTCCACCGCGTCCTCGACAGCGCGCGCAGCTGACGACGGGGCACCGCCTCACGCGGACACTCTCGTTCGACACCGTGCCTCCCCTATTTCGACGTTCCTAATCGTTTGTCGCTCCAGTAAACCCCACGGCGCCTCACCCCGGGTTTCCGTCGCGAAACCGATTGTTGGTTCCGCGACCCGGAATTAGGCTCTCGCCGTGCGTCCTGCTCGCGCGAGCCTCCTCATTTGCTTCCTGCTCGGTTGCGGCTCGGGCGCGAGCGAGCCACCGGATCCTTCCGGCTCCGGAGGCCCCTCGTCGTCGGGGGGCAGCGGCACCGGTGGGCAATCGATGCTGCCCGGCTCGGGCGGCTCGATTTCTTCGACGAGCGGTGGAGCTTCCGGCGCGCAGGGCGGCGCGAGCGCCGCCGCGGGCGGGAGCGCTCCCACGAACTCGGGCGGAACCACGACAGAGGGCGGCGCAGGCGGCGCGCCGACCGGGGGCGCGGCTCAGGGCGGAAGGGAACCCGGCAGGGGGGGGGGCCCTTGGGCGGGGGGGGGAGGGGGAAACGGGGAAAGGGGGCAG
>QGUH01000179.1 GCA_003242355.1 Pseudomonadota bacterium | reverse complement strand
CGGGTCATCCCCCTCGGCCGGCCAACTCCGTTTTTTCGGGGTCCCTACCCGGTACCGAGGGGTCGCTCGCGCCCTCCGGCGGGGTCCCTCCCCCGCACGTACTCCGGTCGACACCGTTTTTTCGCATCTTGCGGCGCGTTCCCAACCGCTTGGTCGCTCCAGGGCGTCGTTCGGCAGCGCGGCCGACGAGCGACAGCGGAGATCCGACGCCTAGTAACTTCATGTGCGCCCCTTAACCCGCCCTGTGTGGCTCCGTAAGGCCGAGTGTGGTCTGGAACGGTGCGCGGCCTCGAGCCGCCACCGACCGGAGTCACGGATCGATTGGCTACGGGTCGCACGATGAGGTCATTGGGGCTCGAGAGGGATGCCGAGGGCGGCTCGGAGGGTCGAACTCGGGCCCGATCCTTCCGGGTGAGCGGGGTTGGCCTGAAGGAGCTTTCACGGAAAGCGAACACGCCTGCCCGGTTTCCGCCCGCACCCTCGCTCATTTCCGAGGAGCGAATTCGGGTCGGGCTTCTGAGCGGCGTTGCGGGCTACGTCGACGCGACCGGCTTCGTGATGCTGCTCGGGCTGTTTCCGGCGCATCTCACGGGCGAGCTGGTCGGCGCCGCCGTCGAGTTCTTCTCCGGCCACGAGCCCGGCCGGCTCACGCACTTGGTGATGGTCCCGGTGTTCATCGCGTCGGTGGCGATCGCGGCCATCGTCGCGCGTGCGGTGCGCGGCAGGGGCCAAGCACCGCTCGGCGCGCTGCTCACCCTGATGACGCTCGCGCTCGTGATGCTCACCGCGAGCGGAACCCTGCCGCTCTTCTTCGGCGAGGAGGCGCGCGGGCTCGCCACGCTGGTGGGCGGCGCCTGGGCGGTCGTCGCCATGGGCATTCAGAACACGTTCATGCGCGAGAGCCTGAGTGGCTCGTGTCCGACCACGGTGATGACCGGAAACCTCACGCAGTTCGTGATCGAGCTCGTCAACGCGCTGCTCGCGCGCTTCGATCGTCGCTGCGAGCCGCCGTCGGAGCGCGCTCGGTCCGACGCGCGGCTGCGCGTGGTCTCGACGGCCCTGAGCTCGTTCCTGTTCGGCGCCGCGCTCGGCGGTTGGATGACGGCGAAGCTCGGCCCGTACGGCGCCGCCCTGCCGGCCGCGATCGTCGGCGCCCTCACGGTATCCGTCCGTCGGCAGGCGCGCGCCTGAGCCTCTCTGGGCCAGGGCCTCGGGCGGCGCGACGCGGCGGGCTTCCGCGGGTCTTCGGTGACACGATGCGGAGACGTTGCAGACCGACCGCCTCCGACTTACGCCGAGCCCGATGCCCGAGCTGAACGAACCGCAGTGCCAGGCCGTCGCCCACACTCGAGGGCCCCTCATCGTGTTCGCAGGGGCGGGCAGCGGAAAGACCCGCACCATCACCTATCGCATCGCGAACCTGCTCGCCACCGAACGGGTCCCGCCCTACCGGATCCTGGCCGTCACGTTCACCAACAAGGCCGCCGGCGAGATGCGCGAGCGGCTCGAGCGCTTGGCAGGCGCCGAGGTCACTCGGGATCTCTGGATTGGCACCTTCCACTCGATCTGCGCGCGCCTGCTCCGCCGGTATCACGCAGCGGTCGGGCTCGGGAAGAACTACGTCATCTACGACGACGCCGACCAGAAGGCGCTCGTCGGGCGCGTGCTCAAGGACATGGGGCTCGGGGATCAGGCGTACCCGCCCAAGCTCGTGCTCTCGCTCATCAGCCGCGAGAAGCGCGAAGGGTACCTGCCCGCGGATACGCGACGCGCGGGCCGGCTCGACGGCACGCACGCGGACATCTACGAACGCTACCAGGACGCGCTCGTCCGCTCCGATGCCGCCGACTTCGACGACTTGTTGCTCTACGGCATGCGCATCGCCGAAAGCGACACGATGGAAGGCGAGGAGCTCCGCAATCGCTTCTCGCACGTCCTGGTCGACGAGTTCCAGGACACCAACCTGATTCAGTACCGCCTGATCCGCGCGCTCGCCGAACGCACGCGCAACCTGTGCGTGGTCGGCGACGACGACCAGTCCATCTACCGCTGGCGCGGCGCCGACGTTCGCCTCATCCGCAACTTCAAGCACGACTTCCCCGACGCCACCCTCATCAAGCTCGAGCAGAACTATCGCTCCACGGGGAACATCGTCGCGGCCGCCCTCGGGGTGATCCGCAACGCACGCGAACGCGAGCCCAAGGAGCTGTGGACGGACGCGCCGCCCGGCGAGCGCGTGCGCATCCGCGCGTTCCTCGACGAGCGCGAAGAGTCGACGTTCGTCGCGACCTCGATTCAGCGCGAGATCGCGCGCGGCACGAGCGGCCGCCAAATCGCCGTATTTTACCGCGTGCACGCCCAGTCCCGCGCGCTCGAAGAAGCGCTCCGCGCCGTCAACGTGCCCTACCGAATCATCGGAGGCATGAAGTTCTTCGAGCGCGCGGAGGTCAAGGACCTGCTCGCGTACCTGCGGCTGATCCTGAATCCAAAGAGCGACACGGATCTACTCCGCATCATCAACGTGCCGGCCCGAGGCATCGGTGACAAGACCGTCGACCGACTGCTCGCCCGCGCCGCGGAAGACACGACGAGCGCGTTCGAGGCGATCGATCCGCTCATCGCGAGCGACGAGCTCGGCGGGGCCGCGAAGAAGAAGCTCGCCGCCTTCCGCGACATGATCGCCAAGCTGCGCGAACGGGCGGACGCGCTCCGACCCTCCGAGCTCGCGCGGCGAGTGCTCGAGGCCAGCGGATACGAGGCCGCCCTGCGCGAGGACGACAGCGCCGAGGCCGATGCTCGGCTCGGGAACCTCGAGGAGCTCGTGGGCGCGATCGCCGAGTACGAGGAAGAGGCCGAAGAACAGGGGGAAACGCCCACGCTCGCCGGCTATCTCGAGCGCGTGTCGCTGGTCGCCAACACCGACGTGGAGGCGCAAGGCAGCGAAGTCAGCTTGATGACGGTGCACGCCGCCAAGGGGCTCGAGTTCGACACCGTGTTCTTGACGGGAATGGAGGAGACGATCTTTCCGTACCGCGGCGTCGACAAGCTCCGTGGCGATTCCGAGGAGGACCTCGACGAGGAGCGACGCCTCGCGTACGTGGCGATCACCCGCGCTCGACGGCGCCTCGTGATCAGCCACGTGAGCATGCGGCAGCTCTTCGGTCGCACGCACTGGCTCGAGCCGTCGCGTTTCCTCGACGACATCCCCGAGGAAGTGGCGGAACGCGACGCCCCGCCACGATCGGAGCGTCCGCGCTTCGGAGGCGATCCGTACCGGTTTCGTGCGTTCGAGCGTCCTTGGCAGAGCCGGCCGTCGCTCGCGCCCGGCACCCGCATCGTCGAGCGCGACGAGCCCGTGCCGGTGTCCGACGACTGGGATGGGCCCGAGGTCGTGCTTCGCCCCGGGGCCACCGTGCACCACGCGACCTTCGGCCGCGGCGTGGTGGAGTCCGTGGAGTCGGGCAGCTCGCCCACGGTGGTCGCCCGCTTCGCGAGCGTCGGCAGAAAGCGGGTGAAAGCGCAATTTTTGGAGCTTTCTCCCCACTCAACCAGCGGAGAGCCATGAACAAGCGACTCGCCACCCTGATCCAGATGACCAGCGCGGGCACGCAGGACCCCTTCGTGTGGTACGCGCTCGCGCTCGAGTACAGAAAGGAAGGCAGAGTCGAGGAGGCGCTCGCCACGTTCACGACGTTGCGCGAGCGGAATCCCGACTACCTTCCCATGTATCTGATGGCCGGGCAGATGCTGCTCGAAAACGATCGCCGCGAAGCCGCGCGCGAGTGGCTCGGCGCAGGCATCGCGCTCGCCCGACGGAAGGGCGACGGGAAGACGCTCTCCGAGCTCGAAGCCACGCTCGACGAAGCTTCCGACGAAATCTGAAGCCCGGGCGCCGAGCCGACTACCAATCAAGGAAACGGCGTCGAACGGAGCGCGCGAGGAGCCGCGCGTGCCGTTTCCCGACGAGAGCGAGAACGCCGATCCGTCGAACGGATCGGCGTTCTAGAATCGGGGCCGGGGCGATGGCCGCGTTTCGTATCCTCGAGCTCGATCGAACGGGCGCGGTTCGGGCGCTCGAGGAGAGCGCCGTCGGGCCTCCGATCGCGGGGAATCGGCGTTGGATCGATCTCACCGATCCGGATCCCGCGTCGCTCGAAATCCTGCGCGCCCGCTTCGGGTTCCATCCGCTCGCCATCGAAGACTGCGCGCACCTCGACCAGCGGCCCAAGCTCGAGGAATACGGGGATCACCTGTTCCTGGTCACGCAAGGCTTCACCTGCGCCGACCCGCTCCTGCGCGCGCTCGACCTGCACGAGCTCCACGCATTCCTCGGAGAGCGTTACCTGGTCACGGTGCACGCGGGTGCCCTGCCCGCCCTGGAAAGCGTGTGGCGGCGCGCCGCGAGCGACCGCGCGCTCTTCGAGCACGGAATGGACTTCGTCTACTACCTGGTCGCGGATGCGCTCGTGGACATGAGCTTCCCCGTGCTCGATCGCATCACCGACGAGCTCGAAGCGCTCGAAGACGCCGTCCTCGAGCAGCCGCGGCCGGCCGAGCTCGCGCGCATCTTCGAGCTGAAACACCACCTCGTCGACATGCGCAAGGTGCTCTCACCCCAGCGCGACACGATCGCGATGCTCGCTCGCCGCGGGGATGCTCGCGTGAGCGAGCGCACGGCGCTCTACTTTCGCGACGTTCACGACCACCTCGTACGCTTGAACGAGTCGATCGAGGCGAACCGCGACCTGCTCGCCAACGCCCTCGACGCCTATCTCTCCACGGCCTCGAACCGCACGAACGAGATCATGAAGTCGCTGACGCTGCTCAGCGCCGTGTTCCTGCCGCTCTCGTTCTTGGTCGGCTTCTTCGGGCAGAACTTCCGCGTGCTGCTCGGAATCGAGGAGTGGACGGAGTCCCGCGCGCTCGGCGCGGCCATGCTCGCGCTCTGCGTCGCCCTGCCGGCCGCGATGATGCTCTGGTTCCGGCACAAACACTGGTTTTGAAGCGAGCTGGTTTCGAGCGAATCAGGGGCAGAGCTCGACCACGCGTCGGAGCGTGTCTCCGGCGCTCGCCTCCACTTTCAGCGCGGCGATGCCATCGGCCCGCGTCACGCCGCGGTTGACGAGGTAAACGGGGATTCCGAGCGCGGCCGCCCTCCGGACGAAGCGATACCCCGAGAAGACCATGAGCGAGGAGCCGATCACGACGAGCGCACGGGCGGCGAGCAGCGCGCTCTCCACGCGGCGCACCCGCTCCGCGGGCACGTGCTCGCCGAAGAACACGACGTCGGGTTTGAGGATGCCGCCGCACCGCGCACAGTCTACGACCCGAAAGTCGTCGTACGCGTCGAGCTCGGCGTCCCCATCGGGCGTGATCGCGATCACGCGCCCCGAGAACTCGCGGTTGGCCCGCTCGAGCGCCGCTTGCAGCTCCGCGCGCGACGACACGGACGCGCAGCCGAGGCAAATCACGCGGTCGAGGCGGCCGTGGAGATCGACGACCGCGCGGCTCCCTGCCGCGCCGTGCAGGCCGTCCACGTTTTGCGTGACGAGCAACTCGAGCTTGCCGCGCTCCTCGAGCGTGGCGAGCGCGAAGTGGGCGGCATTGGGGCTCGCGCTCCGCAAGACCCGGTAGCCGACGAAGCTCCGAGCCCAGTACCGTTTTCGGACGGCTTTCGATCCCACGAACTCGCGGTACTCGATGGGCCGCTGGTGTTTCCATTCGCCCCGTTCGTCCCGATAGTCGGGAATTCCGGACTCGGTGCTCACGCCGGCGCCCGTGAGCACCAGCACTCGGCCGCGCGCGAAGGCGCGCGCGAGCCGTTCGAGCGCGTCCGCGTCGGGGTGCCGGACCTCGGCCGAATGCATCGAAACCAAGTCTTCGCCCGAGCGCCGCGCCGTCAACCCGGGCTCGGCACGCCCATCGCCGTCCCCTTGCCGAGCACCTCCGCTACCATGGTACGCCGCACGAAGCTCTGCTGAAATCCGGGATCGCGGATGTAGCCGAGCAGTTTTCGGACGTACTCCGCGGCGCGACGCCGCGCCTCGTCCGCTTGCGGGGAACCGGCTTTACGCAGCGCTTCCCAACAGAGCACCCGCGTTTGCAGCCCGTACTCGGAGCCCTGGAGCGTGTCGATGGCGCCCATCGCGGTCGTGGCGAGCAGGATGCCCGTGTGCTGCTCGCCCATTTCGACACGGGCGCAGGCCTCGAGCGCCATCGCGTAGAAATGGAAGGCCACGTACGCCTGCGCCTCGGCCGCCTGACGCGCATCGAACGCGTGGAGCACGGCGCGTGCCGGATCGTTCCCGAGCCGAGCGAGCAGCGCGCGCAGAATCTTCTCGTGCACGGAATCGTAGGTGCTGCCGGTCACGGCGGTGAGCGCGCCAGCGTCGCCCACCAGTGGCTCGGCGGCGCTCACGTTTCCGACTTCGCTCAGCACCTCCGCGAGCGACAGCAGCGGGTCGGCGGGCGAATCCTGATCGCCGTAGCGCCCCGTGGGGTCGCCCGCCCGGTGCATGTACGCGAGCGCCCGCTCGAAATCGCCGAGGCTCGCGTAACACTCTCCGATCGTGTTCAGGGTTTTGGCGATCTGGAAGCGGCCGCCTATCGATAGATCGATGCGGATCGCCTCGAGCGCGAGCGCAATACCGTCTTCGAAGCGCCCGAGCACGAGCAATCCGTAGGCGAGCGAGTTCTTCGCCCGCGCTTCGAGGCGCCGGGCGCCCGCCTTGCGAAACACGGCCACCGCCTCCGCCTGCGCTTCGATGGCCTCGTACACGCGGCCCACGCGGCGGAGCAGCGTGCCGCGCAGCCGCAGCACCTCGGCCCGAAGCCGCGCGGGCACCTCGCTGCCGTCGGCGAGCGTGCGCGCGCGATCGATCGCGGCGAGCGCGCCCTGCATGTCGCCGATGTCGTGCAGGATCTCGGCGATCAACATGCGCGCTTGCACGA
>QGUH01001159.1 GCA_003242355.1 Pseudomonadota bacterium | reverse complement strand
CCGAGAAGTTGCCGGAGCTGCCCGCGCGCGCGCTCGCTCCGCTCGCGTTGCCGGAGGCGCGCCCGGCGTGGAACGTGGATGGACACGCGCTCGGGACGTTCGCGCGGTACACGGCGACGAGCCTCGAGGCCTTGGTGGGCTGCCCCTTGCACTGGGTCTTCGGGCATCGCGCGCGCCTCGCCAGCGGGTGGACCACGAGGATTCCGAGCGGCCCGCTCCTGAATGGTCGCCTGGGGCATCGGTTGATCGAGGAGCTTTACCGCGAGGGCGCGCTCGACGACCCGGCGGCGGCGGCCGGGAGGGCGCGTGCGCTCATCGATCGGTTGATTGCCGAAGAAGCGGCGGTCCTCTTGCGTCCGGGGATGACGTTCGAGCTTTCGCAACTGCGCGAGCAGCTCGTGCGCGCGGTCGAACGGTTCGCCGAGCTGCTCGCGGAGAGCGGCCTCGCGATCACCGACGTCGAAGCGGTGTCGCGCGTCGAATGGCGCGGGCGCGCGCTCGACGGCAGGCTCGATCTGTTGCTGCGCGACGCGCGCGGGGACGAGGTCGTGCTCGATCTGAAATGGGGGCGCGGCTCGTACCGGACCAAGCTCGAACGCGGGCTCGCCGTGCAGCTCGCGGTGTACGCCGCGAGCCGCAAGCTCGCGCGGCAAGCGGCGACCCTTCCGCCCGCGGGATACTTCTCGCTCGGGCAAGGAGAGCTCTTGACCACCGAGCGCGCCGCGTTCGGAGCGGTGCGCGCGCTCTCCGGTCCGGCGCTCGAAGAAACGTGGGAAAAGCTCGAACGCACGGTGGCGGCGCTCGAAACGGCGCTCGCGCGCGGCCCGGTTCCGGCAACGGGGCTCAAATGCTCGTTGCCGCTCCTCGAGAGCATCGGAGTCGAAGACGCCGAGCGCGAGCGTTACCTCGAGGCCGAACCGCCCTGCGAGTACTGCAGTCACACGGCTTTGTGCGGCAAAGCGTGGGAGGGCCTCGCATGAGCACACGCCGTGAGGCTCGAGCGCCCGACCTCGTCGGCGCGAGCGCGGGCAGCGGCAAGACACATCGGCTGACGGAAATCGTCGTCGATGCGGTCGATCCGCGCCTGCCGGACGCGATCGACCTCGAGGGGTTGATCGCCGTGACGTACACCCAGAAGGGCGCGGCCGAGCTCGCGTCGCGCATTCGGCAGCGGTTCGCCAAGGCGGGCGCGCACGACACGACGCACCTTTTGCCGCTCGCCCACATCGGCACGGTGCACGCGGTGTGTTTGCGGCTCATCAAGGAGTTCGCGCTCGACGCGGGGCTTTCGCCGCTCGTCGACGTGATGCCGGGGAGCGAGGAGCGCTTGTTGCGCCAGGCGCTCGAGTGGGGCCTCGAGCCCGAGTTGCGGCGGCGCCTCGACGCGCTTTCGGCCACGCTCGAGCTGCGCCTCGATCCGAAGACGAACCGCGTGGACTGGGTGCAGCCGGTGCACGACGTCATGACGCTCGCGCGCAGCAATCGCATCGCGCCGGACGCGCTGCCGGCCATGGCGGAGCGCTCCGCGAGCCGGTTGCTCGAGCTGCTCGGACCCGAGGAGGCCGATGGCGCGGCGCTCGACGCGGCGCTGCTCGAAGCGCTGAGGGGTGCGGCCACGGCGCTCGCGGCGATCGACGACGGTCAGAAGAACACGGCCGGCGTGAAGGACCTGGTGCGGAGCGCGCTGCGCGATGCCGAGATGCAGCGCCTGAAGTGGAGAACGTGGCTCGACCTCGCGACGTGCAAGCCGGGCAAGAGCGCGACCCATGCCGTCGCAGCGCTCCGCGCCGTGGCCGCGCGCGTCGAAGGGCACCCGCGCCTCCGCGAGCAAATCCGGGAGCTGACGCGTGCCGTGTACGAAGCCGCCCGCCAGGGGCTCGACGCGTACGACCGCTGGAAGCAGCGGCGCCGC
>QGUH01001158.1 GCA_003242355.1 Pseudomonadota bacterium | reverse complement strand
CTGGGCAGGCGGGGGCGGGGGGTTTTTGCCAGGGTCCCCGGCCCCCGGCGAATCCAAAATTTCGTTTGGCGCGAGCGTGGGTGGGATCATCAAGAGCGCCCGCCGAGGCACCCGAAGCACCGACCTGCCGGAGAACCGCTCGCGAACGTGCAGGCGAACGCCCTGCCCGACGTTCACGAAGTGCTCGAGCTCGAACTCCTGGTCACAGAGGGTCTCCAGGAGATCTCGGGGCGAAACGCGGAGCTCGTGCTCGATCCGGGCGAAGTCATTTTCGCCGTGGAGCTCCGACTCCACGGGCGCCGAACACCCGGCGAGCGCCAGCACGAGCACTGGACGAGCGAAGAATCGGACCCACATGCAGATGACCTCCTTGAGACCCTGGCCCTGGACGGATGAATCCCATCTTTTCCGATCCGGCGGAGCCGCGTCAACGGAAGTGTTCGGAGCTCCTCGGGAGCGCGGGTGGGTCAATCACGCTGCGTGTGCCGCGAGATCCTCGCGAATCGCGGGTGTGGCGATTTTGAAGGATCGAGTGTGTCGATTGGGGCTCATGTCTTCCGAGTTCGTGCCGTTGGTGTCGGTCGGATGATGGACGACGCAACCCCGGCTCGGAGGCGAACCGCTTCGACCCACGGCAGCCGCGGTGCGGCCATGGCCACGACGGACTTCCGATCTCCAACGGATCGGGTTCGCCGTCGCGCCGGGGCGAGCGGCGTTCCTTGCGAATTTCAACATGGTTGCGACACGCACTCGACGCGACGCGGGACACCCGACGCGCCGAATGCGGTCGAGCCGAAAAAAGAGGGTTCCGTTTGGATAGGGAGGGCGTCGCGGTCTCCACATGACGCAGGGCGCTGCGCGCGACCCCTTCTCACGCAGCACCACTCCGACGTAGTAGAGAACGAGCAGCCGATTGATAAGGAGCGCTTAACAATGCGCTGGGCGGGCCGTCAGGTTGGTGACCGCATGTGTGCTTCGTGCGGTGGGCTGCCTCCTCTTCGGCGGTCATTGGATTGCTGAAACACGGTTGGAACATGGGCGACCTGAAACGAAAAGGGCGCGTTGGAGCGTCACCCAGGGTGACGCGGGGGCGGATTCATCCAGATGGCTCGTGACCCGTCGACAGCGCGTGTTCCCCCCGAAGCTCCGAAATGGAGCCGTGAAAGCGGACGACACGCCACCCCGCGGCGTGTCGTCGATCGCCTCGTCCGAGTGCTTTGCGAGCTCGGTGTCGAGCAGGCGTTCGGACTCATCGGCGGCGCCAATGCGCCTTTCGTGGACGCGCTCGGCAAGAGCCCGATCCAAGTCGTCCATTGCAGGCACGAGGGCGGAGCAGCGTTCGCTGCAACCGAAGCGAGCTTGGCGTGCGGGCGCCCGACGCTCGTCTTCGCCACGACCGGGCCCGGGATTCTGAACGCGCTGAACGGGCTCGCTGCGGCGCGCTGGGAAGGTGCACGGGTCATCCTCGTTTCCGGAGTCACCTCCGCCGCTCAGCGGGGTCGTTGGGCCGCTCAAGAGACGAGCGCGTTCACGCTCCCGCCATCCGGGATTTTCTCGGAGGGGCCGGTCTTCGACTACGCCACCGTCGTCGAGGATCCAGCCGAGCTCGAGAACATCGCGACGCGCCTCGCGGTGGGGCTGCTGCGGCCTCAAGGGTTCGTTGCTCATCTCGCGCTTCCGATTGCGATCCAGGGCGCCCTGCGCGCCGAGTACGTCGTGGTACCGAGCGTCGCGGTGTCCACTCCGAGTTGCTCTGCAGCGGACATCGTTCGCTGCCGCGAGCTGCTGCTGCCCGGAAGATTCGTGATCTGGGTTGGCTTCGGCGCTCGAAACGTCGGTAACTCCCTGCTCGACCTCGCGGAACGCGCCAAGGGCACCGGGTCCAACCACCGCGTGCGCAGGAAAATTTCCG
>QGUH01001157.1 GCA_003242355.1 Pseudomonadota bacterium | reverse complement strand
GTGATCGGCGCGGTGCTCGTCGTAGGGCTCGGCTTTGCTGCCGTGGTCAGCGCGCGCGATTCGGAGCGCGCGACCACGCCCGGGTCGTCGGCGGATCGAGCCGTTCCGAGCCACGAAGAACGCCCCGACGCGGCGAAAGCAGTGGAGCACGCGCCGGAGCCGGCGGAGAGCTCTCCGCCGGTTTCCGCCCCAGCGAGCGTGCTTTCGAAGCGGGAAGCGTCCGAGACGCATGGGAACGGGGCGCGCGTGCGCTCTTCCAAGCGGGAGTCGGGTGCGGAGCGCCGCACCGAGCGCCCACGGCGCGCTCGACCGCGGACCGGGGCGAGCTCGCCCGAAGCGCGGGCTGCGGAACCGAGCCAAGTAGCCGATACGGCGCCGGTTTCCGCGCCGACTCGATCGAGCTCGCGCCCTGCCTTGCCGGGCTCGGGCCTGTAGGCTAAAGACTCGCCCCTCAAATCGCACGCCCCACGCGCAGCGTTCGGGTCCGGTGCCCTGCCGCGAGCAGGGTGAGCCCGACGCGGGGCGGAGGAGCCAACCGAAAGGAGCATTGCGCATGACAGAAGCCGCTCAGGGCACCGAAGCCCCCAGCACTCAAGAGCCCGTTCCCGCCGTTCCCCCCGCTCCCGCCGCCGAGCCGCAGCCGGCGCCGCAGCAGCGAGCCCTCCGGGATCCGGCCCAACCGCTCACCGTCAAAGATCTCTTCGAGGCGGGCGTCCACTTCGGCCACCAGACGAAGCGCTGGAATCCGAAGATGCGCCCGTACATCTACGGCGCGCGCAGCGGCATCCACATCGTGGATCTCGACCAGACGGCGCGTCTGTTCAAGCGCGCGTTCGACTTCATCGTCGATGCCGTGGGCCGTGGCGGCACGGTGCTCTTCGTGGGCACCAAGCGCCAGGCGCAGCAGATCGTCGAGGAGGAGGCGCGCCGCGCCGGCATGTTCTTCGTCACGAACCGCTGGCTCGGTGGCACGCTCACCAACTTCCGCACGATCAAAGGCGGCCTCGATCGGCTGCGTTCGCTCGAGCGCATGCGCGAAGACGGCACCTACGAGCAGCTGCCGAAGAAGGAGGTCGTGCAGCTCGAGAAAGAGCGCGCGCGCCTCGAGAAGTACATCGGCGGTCTCAAGGGCATGGGCCAGCTGCCGCAGGCCGTGTTCGTGATCGATCCCGATCACGAGTCGATCGCGGTGAGCGAAGCCCGCAAGCTCGGCATCCCGATCGTGGCGATCACGGACACGAACTGCGATCCGGATCTCGTCGATTACATCATTCCGGGTAACGACGACGCGATCCGCTCCGTGCGGCTCATCTGTGGCGCCGTGGCCGACGCGTGCATCTACGGTGCCGCGCGGCGCCGCGACTACCAGTCGCAGCGCGACAGCGCCGCACCCCGCGGCGGCAACGAGCCCACGGTGGTGTACTCGGGCGGCCGCGGCCGCCAGTCGGAATCGAGCAACTAAGCGGTGTTCCGCCCGCCCACCCCCGTCGGCATCTCCGAAGAGATGCGAGAACGGGGGTGGGGTCCCCGAAGGCGCGAGGCGCACGGGACCGGGGCGGAACCCAACCTGCGCGATCCGTCCGCGCGGATCGTGCGTTGGCGAGGGCGCGAAGCCCAGTGCCATTGCGGAGCTCGCTCCGCGTCGATTGCCCATTCGACACGATCGTGGGCACGGCGCGAGAGCTGCTTTCGATTTAGAACGTGGAGTGACGGTCCCGCCGGAGGGAGGATCGTCTCGTCCTGAAGAGAGAGGCGAGAATGGCTCAGATCAACATGCAACAGGTGAAGGAGCTTCGGGAGCGCACCCAGGCGGGCCTCAACGACTGTCGGAGCGCGCTGGTCGAGGCCGAAGGCGACATGGAAAAGGCCGTCGAGATCATTCTCAAGAAGGGTCTCGCGAAGAGCGCGAAGCG
>QGUH01001156.1 GCA_003242355.1 Pseudomonadota bacterium | reverse complement strand
GCAGCCGGGACACTGAGGCCGATGGGGGCAGGGCTCGAGGTGGGCCACGATTCGCGTGGCGGAGCGATACCACCGCTCGGCGCTTCGTGCTGCGTTGGCGCGTTGCTTGCGACGGGTGTAGAAGGGCGCAAGCCGAGGAGGCTAGGACGCCGTGATTCGCCTGCACATCAACATCGACCACGTGGCGACGATCCGCAACGCCCGCGGAACTCCCTATCCCGACCCGGTCGTGGCGGCTTCGCTGTGCGAGCTCGCGGGTGCCGATGGCATTACGGCACATCTGCGCGAAGACCGACGCCACGTGCGCGACGACGATCTCCGGCGCTTGCGCGCGACGCTCACCACCGTGCTCAACCTCGAGATGGCAGCGACGGACGAGATGACGGCCATCGCGGAGAGCGTGCACCCCGACGTCGTGACGCTGGTCCCCGAGCGGCGCGAAGAGCGCACGACGGAGCGCGGCCTCGACGTGATCGCGGAGCGGGCGCGCATCGAGAAGGTCGTGGCGATGTGCCGCAAGAACGGCATCAAAGTGAGCTTGTTCATCGACCCCGCGCACGAAGCGGTGCGCGTGAGCCGCGAGCTCGGCGTCGATCAGATCGAGCTGCACACGGGCGCCTATGCCGAGACGCGCGGCCAGCTCCGTCAGGCGGAGCTCGCGCGGCTCACCGAGGCGGCGCGTTTCGCGCGGGGGCTGGGCTTGGAAGTCGCGGCGGGGCACGGGCTCACGCGCGACAACGTGCTCGCCATCGCTCGCATCCCCGAGGTCGAGGAGCTCAACATCGGCCACTCCGTGATCGCGGACGCGATCTTCGTCGGTATCGACCGCGCGGTGCGCGACCTCCGCGCTGCCGTCGAGCGCGGGCGTCGCGGAACGGCGTGAGTCCGCAGTCGGGTCTGCGCGCGCTGCACGCGACGACGCCGCTCGTGCAACGCGACGTCACGCGCAGGGCAGCGCGCGCCTTGCGGCTTCGGCCCGAAACGCGCCGACCGGAAACTAGGCCGGATCCTGGAACACGCGGGCGTTCGGATCGAGAAGGACGATCAACGCCTCGTGCGCGCCCGGACCGGGCGCCTCGCCCTCACCGAGCTGGCGCACGATGAAGCTGCCGGGCTCGATTCCCGGGGCGATGCTGGCGCGCACCGCGGAACGCGCGCCGCGCACCGCATGCGTCCCCGCGCCGAGAGCGCGTGCATCGCTCGCGGGCCGCGCTTCGGGAGCGGGGCCGAGCCGGGTTTGGGACGTGACGCGGGCTTCTGCGGCGGGCTCCGCCGACGCCGCGGCCGTCGATTCGAGGCCGGGCGCGGGTTGGCTCGGCACGCGCGCGGTGAGCGAGCCGAGGCTCGACGACGCCGAGCGTCCCTGCGCTCCTTGAAGCGGTGTGAGGGGCGGCAGCCCACCGGGTGCTGCGAGACCCGCCGAGGAGAGAGACGGCGGCGTGCGCGGGTGCTGCGGCATCAGCGGCGGGAGCCCCTCGCCGAGGGGCGGCAAGCTGCTCTGCGCTGCGGCCGGCTTCGCCGGAGCCGACGCGCTCAGCGACGAGCTCGGCTGCGGCGGCGTCGCCGACGTCGAGCCATTCGTGCTGGGCGCCACCGACGGCGAAGCGGGCGGCTGCGAGCCGACCGAAGCAACGGGCGTCCCGAGCGCGATGGGCGGCTGCGCCGGAGCTGCGGGCCGTGGCTGCGCCAGAATCGGCTCCGGCGGCGGCGGGGGAGGAGGCGGCGGCGGGGGCGCTGCGAACACGGGCTCGGCAGCGCTCTCCTCCGGTTCTTCGACGGCGGGCGCGGTCGCCCCGGGGGCGTCTGCTGCGACCGCCGGGGCTTCCTCGGGGAGCGCTGGCGCCCCCGCGTCCCCGGGGTCTTCCGCCTCGACGGGGCTCCCCGTGGCTCTTTCCGGACAAGGCCCCCCTTCTG
>QGUH01001155.1 GCA_003242355.1 Pseudomonadota bacterium | reverse complement strand
AACCCATGAAGGGTCCAAAGTTTCTGGTCCCGTGGGTTGGCGGGGGACGCGTGCCCCCGGGACCGGGGGGACGCGTGGAAGAGCGTGCGCAACGCGTCGTCGAGGCGCTCGGGCGTTCGATCCGGCAGGTGCCGCTGCAACGCGAGCGCCGCGTGTATCGTTTCCGCTTGTTGGCCGTTGCCGCCGTGCTCTGCACGCTGGGGCTCGTCGGCGGTTTGGCGCTGCACGAAGGCGGGGCGCCGACGGCGCGGTCCGAGGGCAGCGCGTCCGTGCGGGCGGTGGAAGGCACCCTGGTGCTCGAGCGCGCCGATGGCGCTCGTGTGGTGACGAAGGGCGAGCATCCGGAGCTGTTGCCCGGCGACGAAGTGAGCACCTCCGGTGACGGTCGTGCGGAGTTTCGGACGGAACGGAGCCTCGTGCAGGTCGCGCCGGCGACACGGGTCCGCGTCGTTTCGGTGTCGCCCGACGAAGAGCGGTTGCGGCTCAACTTCGGGCGCGTTGGCCTCGAAGTGGAGCGTCGGGAACAGGGGAGGCGCGTCGTGGTCGAGACGGCGGATGCCGAGATCGTCGTGCACGGTACGGCATTCACGGTGACCGTCGACTCACAGTCGGGCGCTCCAACCACGCACGTGCGCGTGCGGGAAGGGGTCGTGTCGGTGTTGCACGCTGGCAACCAGGCTTTCGTGCGTGCCGGGGAGGAATGGTCGTCGGTCGTGAAACCGGTTCCAGCAGCCCGCTCCGAGGCGCCCGCCGAGGTCGAGCCCGTGGCTCAGGAGCCGTCGTCGGCGGCTTCGAGTCGAAAGAAGGCGCGTATGGCTCCCCGTCGCGCTGCAACGGCGGACAATCCGCACGCCGCGGGCTCGCTCGCCGAGGAGAACCGGATGTTCCTCGCCGCCGTCGAGGCGCGCAACCGTGGTCAGGATCGGGCCGCCGCCGAGCTGTTCGGGGCGTTGCTCGCCAAGTTTCCGGCGAGCAAGCTGGCCGAAGAGGCACGAGTGGAACGGATGCGCGCGTTCACGCGACTCGGCGACGACGCGCGTGCCGCTGCCGAGGCCCGGCGTTATCTCGCCCGGCATTCGAACGGCTTTGCGCGCGAGGAAGCGCGGATGACGGCGCTGGGCGGCGCTGCGCGCTCGAACGCTGCGACCTCGAAGTGATGGGCGTCGGGCGCGCCTAGTTCTCACTCCACGAAGCGCATCGGGACAGGCAGGTAGTCGGGGGCGACGGGAGGGCGGTGCGAGCCGCCCCCGCAGAACGAAGCGAGAACGCCGATCGGTCCAACCGATCGGCGTTCTAGGCGTCACCCCGAAGATTCGCCCCCAACCGGACGGCACGGCCGAACGTGCCGTGGCGGTTCGCGAGAAGAGCGGGCTACTTCTTCTTGGCCGCGCAGCGCATCGCGCACTGCAAGTCTGCCGGAGGACAACCGCAGTTGCCGCTACTGCTGCTCTTCTTCGGGGTAGCTGCTTCGGTCTTCGCGGCAGCGGGCTTGTCGTCGCTCGCCGTGGAGCTCGAGGAAGTGGTCTTGCGCGCCGCCGGGCGCGGACGAGCCGCGGTCTTCTTCGCCGAGGCGTCCTCCTCTTTCGTTTCGGGTTTGGGCTCCTCCGGAGCGCCCGTGGCGGGCGGCGCCGCTGCGACGACGGGCTCGGGGGAAGGCGCCGGCGTGGGTGCTGGCGTGGGCACGGGGGGCGCGGCCACCACGACCGGCTCGGGCGGCGGTGGCGCCGCGGGCCGCAGCATCAACGCCGCGGCAATCGCGATCATGCCGATGCCGATGAGCGAGCCGACGATGAGCGGTGCGCGACTCTTGTTCTGGGCCGCGACCACGTCCGCGCTCGTGGCGACGCCGCCGAGCGGCGGAGTCAGACCGAGCGGCGCAGTCACGCCGAGTGGCGGCGCGAGGGGAGCAACCGCGGG
>QGUH01000178.1 GCA_003242355.1 Pseudomonadota bacterium | reverse complement strand
GAGCGAGCCGTCGCCGCCGTCGGCCGCGAGCGAACCGTCGCCGTCGCCCGGTGCGAGTGAGCCGTCGCCGCCGTCGGCCGCGAGCGAACCGTCGCCGTCGCCCGGTGCGAGTGAGCCGTCGCCGCCGTCGGCCGCGAGCGAGCCGTCGCCGGCGTCCGAGGAGGGCATTGCGCGGTCGCAGCCTTCCGAGCCCGTGGAAGCGGCGCCGCGCCGCGCGCGCAGCGCGATTCTTCCCATCGGCATCGCCGTGGCCGTCCTTGCGGGCATCTTGATCCTGCTCGCTTCGGGCGGTGACGAGAACGAGCAGGCACCCGCTGCGGCGGCCGCACAGGACTCGAAGGCCGAGGCGGCGCCGACGACGCCTGCTCGAGCGCCGGAGGATTCGCTCGCGCCGTCCGAGGCGGCTGCACAGGTGCCCAGCGAGCAAGCGGCAGAAGGCTCGAGCGCGCCTTCTCCTGCGCCGGCCGAAGGTGCGTCCGAGGCGTCGCGCGAGGAAGGCCGCGACGAGAAGGGCGCGTCCGAGGTTCGCGAGGAAGCCCGGGACGAGAAGGCCGCCTCCGAGGACGACGAGGATGGCAAGACCGTTACGGTGACCGTGATCATGAGCCCCGAGGAAGAGGCGGAGCTTTACCGAAAGGGTCGGCGCATCGGACGCTCCGGCGTCAAGGTGAAGATCCCCGTCGGCGGGAAGCGTACCTACGAAGTCGTGGCCAAGGGCTATCGCACGCGCCAGGTGACGCTCGACGACTCCCGCAAGCGAGTCCGCGTCGTCCTGAAGCCTGAAAAGCCAAAGGAGTGAGTTCGGCTTCGCGTCGAGCGAAGCCGGGCTCAGCCAGAAATCCGATTTCGAGAACGGCGCACGAATCCTCGCGACGCGTGCGCCGCAGCGACGCTCAGTCGATGGCGTTGCGGCCCGGGAGATCGTAGCTCGTGACGCGCGTGCTCGGCGTGCTACCGGCCGGCTTCCAGCGGTGCGCGTACGGGATCATCGGTCGAGCGAGCAGATAGAGCGCGCTCGCGTCGTAGCTGCTCATCGGCGGCGTGGTGGTGCCCGCGCGATGCACGAACGCGGGCTTCGCGGAGCCGCGATCGAGCTCCAGCACGTCACGGCACCCGAGCGCGAGCAGGGCTGCCGCGAGCGGCGCGCTGCTGTCGTGGACGATCTGGGCGATGACGAGGCTCCCCGAAGGGCGAACGCACAGCGCAGCACGGAGCCGCGACGTGCCTCGTGCGCTGGCGCGCACGAGCGGCTTGCCCTCCCGAGCGAGCATCGGCAACTGCACCGCGAGTTGCTTCGGGGAGAGCTTGGGCAGCTCTCCCGGGAGCGCGACGCGGGGCGCGCGCCCGTCTTCGAGCACCAAGGTCGCATTTCCCGCCAGAAGCGGAACGCGCGCGGTGGGCCCGTCGGCGATACCGAGCTGCGATGACGCCGTGGCGTGTCCGAGCCCAATCGCCGCGAGCGCGCGTTCGGCATCCGGTCCCGTCAAGGGGCTCGGCGGCGCGCCGCCCGGCGCTTTGGGCTCGTTCGCTCCCGCGCGCACGCGAACGTCCACGCGGCCGGCTTCCACGCGCAAGAGGTCGACCACGAGACCGCCGATGGGCAGCTGCGCCGTGAAGATCCCGGGCAACCACGAGGGAGGTGGCTGTACGCCGCTCGCCGGAGCCCACGTCACCGGGCCGTCGCGCGGAATCGGATCGCGCACCATCACGTAGAAAAAGTCTTTCGCCGACCAGCGCGCGTAGCGATCGGGCCCGATCTTCATCCGGTCGTCGGCCAAGCGCAGCACCATGTCGCCGGTGCCCGGATTTTTGATGTTGGAGAAGACGAATCCGCAGTGCCCCGGGTTCATGTCGAGGTGCACGCCGTAGGAGCACCCCGCTTGATGCAGCGCGCGGCCCAGCGTCTCGCCGTCGATTTCGGCGCCCCACGCATAGTAGAGGTGGCCCGCCGGCGTCACACAGAGCGCCGTGCGCTCCGTCATCACGCTCTTGCCCTCGAGGTGCCATCCCCACAGGTTCCTTCCAGTCGGGTTGGCGATGCCGTCTTCGACGAGCGGGTCGAGGTTCTGGCGGAACGAAACGATCTCGGGCGGAATCTCCTCGGTCTGAGGCCAGCTCCCGAGGCCCACGCGACCGAGATCGTCCACCACGATGGACGCGCCGCCGGGAACGGGCGGCAGCAGCACCCGGCGATTGACCATCATCCCGTATTCGCCGTGCGTCGTCTTGAACGCCCCGTTGAACGTCGCGACGACGCGCTCGTAAATGGCCGGGTCTCGCGGGAGGCGCCCTTCGCCCGGAGGACCAGTGGTGGGTTTCGGATCTTCGTAACCCGCCTGCATGCCGAGCTCGAGCTGCCGCATGTCCATCGCGATGAGCAGCACCTCGGAGTACGGCCGTTCGGGGTCCGGGCGGATGAACGTGCGGTAGAAGTACGGCGCCGGGGCTCCGCCATCCGTCAGCGTGTTCGGGACGGGCTTGAGGAAGTCGTACGTGACCGGCTCCCACTGCCCCTCGCCGGGGCGCGCCTGCTTCCAGAGCGACGGAATCGGGGGAGGGGGCCAGGTGGAGCGCGTCGTTCCGACCGCCGCCGCATCGAGCACCCGGGCACGCGGGGGCTCCGCGTCGCCGCGCAAGGCGTCGTCGGCGCCGTGGGTTCCGAACAGGGAATACGTGGTGCGCCGGAAGCCGTCGCGCGCCCCGAACGCGACGCGCTCGAGCCACGCAACGGGCGTTGGACCGAGAACCGCACGAGCGCTGTCAACGAGCCAGAACACGAGGGGCTTTCCGCGGTGGACCCGTGGGAGGGCGCGCGCCGCGTAGGCTTCGGCGCCGTCTTCGCCGTGGAGCACCCGCTCCTCCACGTCGTACGAAAGCGACCGGCCGCGCTCACCGAAGTCGATGGATAGCCGATCGTTGCGGAGCGAGAAGCGTGCCAGGCGCGCCGGCGCATCGAGCACGATGTCCGTGCGCCCGATGCCCGCGAAGCTTCCCGTCTCCTGGTAGGAGCTCAGGCGGAGCAGGAAGCGATCGAGCCACCCTTCGGGGCGATCGCTCTCGGGGACGCCGCGCGTGTCGAGGATGCTGATGCCCTGAATGCGGTCGAACGCGATCGTCGCGAAGACCGCCCGGTGACCCACCACCTCGAGCGCCACGTCGTCACCGCGGGGCGTGTCCGTCAAGTTGCGCAGCTGCCTGACCTGGACGGGGGACCCGTCGCTCGTCAACCGCACGCGGGCGCGATACACGTCGCGCGGAGAGCCGGGCTCGGGGGCCGCGAGGAACAGCACCCGGCGCCCCAGCACGAGGTCGGACAAGAACCCGGCGCTCGGCTCCCAGGCGATGTCATCGGGCTCGACCACGCCGTTGACGGCGTCCCCCAACAGGCGCGCGAGGCCGGGCAGCGAGCGCTCCGGCGGTCCGGGAACCGCCACGCACACCGCCGCGCCGCTTGCGACCGCGAGGCCGACGAGGAGAGCCCTCGGCCGGAAAAATTGCGCGAGCCGCGACATCGCCCGGGCGCCTCGTCCTACCCACGGACCCCGCGGGCCGCAAGCAAAGTCCCTTGTTCTTATACGTTTCGGCTGATACGGGGTCTGCTCGCGTGGCCGCGAGCAACCTGACCCTGCGCCTCTTGAGTGCTGCCGTCGTGGTGCCGCCGCTCCTGTTGCTCATGTTCCGGGGGCCGGCGTGGGGGTTCTTCCTGCTCGTGCTCGTGGCGGCGGGGCTCGCCGTCCGGGAGCTTCTGCGCTTGACCCATCGCGGCGACGGCGTGGGCCAGGCCGTGGGGATTGGGCTGACGCTCGCGGCGGCCGCGGTCACCTATGCCTTCCCGCGCGATCCGCGCGCGCTGTGGGCGGTCGTGCTGCTCGTGCCCATCGTGGGCATGCTCACGCCGCTCGTGCGGCTCGGCGAAATGGGCACCGCTGCGCTCCGGATGACGGCCGGGGCCGCGGCGCCGCTCTACGTCGGCGTGTCGCTCGCGACGCTCGCGCTGTTGCGTCGGGACTTCGCCGATGGCCCGGGCTGGGTGGTGCTCGCGCTGACGTTCGCGTGGCTCGCCGACACGGGCGGCTACTTCTTCGGGCGGTTCCTGGGCAAGACCAAGCTCTACCCGGCGGTCAGCCCGAAGAAGACGCGCGCTGGCTTCGTGGGCGCGCTGCTCGGCGCGGTGCTCGGTGCCGTGGCGGCGCGCTTCTGGTTCCTGCCCGGGCTCGAGCTGGCGCGCGGCGTGCCCCTCGCCCTCGTCGCCGGCGCGGCGGGTCAGGCCGGCGATCTCGCCGAGTCGCTGCTCAAGCGGTCGACGGGCGTCAAGGATTCCGGATCGCTCGTTCCGGGACACGGCGGAATGCTCGACCGCGTCGATGCCCTGCTCGTCGTCGCGCCGCTCGTCTACTTGTTCGCACTCTTTACGCACTCGGGCTGAGCGGTCCGGCCGAGCCCTTGCATCGCGGCACCCGAAGACCCACGTTGGTCGGCATCACGGGGCGTGGTTGCGAGCAGCATCTCCTTTGTCGCACCCCCGGTTGCGCCCCGCGTTGCCCTCTTACCGGAGAAGCGATTTGGGCCGTATCCAATCCCGTGGGGGCCGGACCAGGAACATCCGATGAACGATCTCAAGCAGCCATCGGCGCCACCCGGCGCGCACCGTACTGCCTCCGATGAGCGCGGCCAATCGAGCGCCGTCGAGCCGCACTCGCGGTATCACTTCTTCCGGGTCATCCAGAGCTACCTGGACGCAGCCGCCAAACTGGCCGGCACGCCGGAGCACGTTCGCTCCATCCTGAGCGAACCGAAGGCCGAAATCATCGTGCACTTTCCGGTCCGCATGGACAGCGGCGAGTACCGGCTATTCAAGGGGTACCGCATCCAACACAACAACATCCTCGGCCCCTACAAGGGCGGGATGCGCTACCACGAGCACGTCTCGCTCGACGATCTCAAAGCGCTCGCCGCGGTGATGACCTGGAAGTGCGCGCTGATGGACCTACCGTTCGGTGGGGCCAAGGGCGGCATCAAGTTCAATCCGCGCGACGTCTCGCGCGACGAGCTCAGTCGGATCACACGGCGTTTCTTTCACGCGCTCGGCTCCAACATCGGCCCGGATTACGACATCCCCGCGCCCGACGTCGGCACCAACGCGCAGACGATGGCGTGGGCGCTCGACACCTACATGAACACGGTGGGCATGGTGAGCAAACAAGCCGTGCTCGGCGTGGTCACCGGCAAGCCCGTGAGCGTCGGCGGCACCCATGGTCGCGAAAAGGCGACCGGCCAGGGCATCGTCCACACGATTCGCTTCTGGGCCGAGCGCAACAAGTTCGACCTTCAGGGCAAGAAGCTGATTCTCCAAGGGTACGGCAACGTGGGCTCGAACGTCGCCGTGCTCTTGAGCCACCTCGGTGTGTCTTTGGTGGGCGTTGGCGATCACACCGGGTATCTGGTCAACCCGGAGGGGTTCAACACCTACCGCCTGAAGCAGTACGTGGAGAAGAACGGCAGCATCGCGGGCTATCCGAACGGCAGCAAGATCTCGCGCGAAGACTTCTTTTCGCTTCAGGCAGACTTGTTCGTGCCGGCCGCGCTCGAGAACCAAGTCGGCCCCGCCGAGGCGGAAGCGCTCCAGGTGCGCCTCGTCGCCGAAGGCGCGAACGGACCGTGCTCGCCGGAGGGCGAAGCGGTGCTGCAGCGTCGTGGCATCGACATCCTTCCGGACGTCCTCGTGAACGCCGGCGGTGTCACCGTGAGCTACTACGAGTGGGTGCAGAATCGGCGCAGCGAGCAGTGGACGCTCGAAGAGGTCGACGAGCGCCTCGAGCGCGCGATGCGCGACGGCTACGAGCGCATGGAGCACTTCGCCCGGGCGCACCACTGTGACTTCCGTCTCGCCTGCTATGGCGTGGCGCTCGAACGCCTCGCGCGCGCGTACGAAGCGCGCGAGATTTTCCCCTGAGCGCCGTCCCTTCGGCCTCGTCCAGTGTGACGAGGCGTCGAGAACGCAGAACGCCGATTCGCCTTCCGTGCAAATCGGCGTTCTCGTGACGTTGGCTCGAAAACGGAAGCGGCCCGGAACCGCGTTTCGGGTCGTTCTCGTAACGCTGGGTTTCGAAAATGCGAACGGCCCGGAACCGTGTCCCGGGCCGTCTTCGATTTCGCGGGCTCGCTCGGGATTACTGCCCGGCGGCGATCAGCGCCTTGAGGCGCTGCATGGCGCGGGAGTGGAGCTGGGAAATGCGCGGCTCGCTCACGCCGAGCTCGGCACCGAGGTCCTTGAACTTCACTCCGCGGAAGTAGTGCGACGCGACGATGTGCCGCTCGCGCTCGGGGAGCTGCTCCACGGCGCGCACCAGCGTCTCTTGCGTGAACTTCGCGGCGACGGCGCTTTCACTGGAGCAGAGCTGGCTCAGGCAACGCGACTGCTCCCACTCGCTCACGTCGTCGAGGCGCACCACGGCGGGCGGGGGCACGTATTCGCCGGTTTCCGCAGTGGCGCTCGCAGCGGCGGCACGCGCGCGCCGGGGCAACCAGTCCTGGGCGCGCAGCTCGTCGAGAATGGCTCCGCGAACGCGAACGCGGACGTACCACTCGAAGGAATCTCCGGCCGTGTGCCCGTGGCGCCGAATCGCGTCCCACAGACCGCTCATGCCCGCGGCGAGCAGATCCTCACGGAGCACGTTGCGGGGGAGCTTGCGCTGGAAGCCGCCGGCGATCTTGCGAACGAGGGGCGTGTACCGCTCGAGCAGCTCCTGCGCGACCATGGGGTCGAGTCGATGCCGCCGCTCCGGGGCGCGCTGCGGCGCGGGCGCCGCCGGAACCAGGCTCGGGCGCCGAGCGGCGCGCACGCCGCCGCCCTTGGGTCGATGCCGTGCCGGCACGACCGAAGGTCTCGGAACGAGGCTCAGGCGCGGGGGAGTGCTCGGTCGGGGAGGGGGGGCGCCGAGCTCACAGTCCGCGTCCCTCTGGGTGGCTAGGGTCGTCAAGGCAGGCATCAGGGTCTC
>QGUH01000177.1 GCA_003242355.1 Pseudomonadota bacterium | reverse complement strand
GTGGCTCTTTCCGGGGGCGGCCGATTGGCCGGCGAACGTCCTGGGGCGAGACGCCACGGAACGGTGCGCGTGACCTCGGGTAGGGAAGCTTGCTCGCGGTCGCGGCGTGTATCGCGGCGGCGCACGCCACGGAACGGTGCGCGCGAACTCGGGCAGGGAAGCAGCGCCGGTGGCGCGCGGCGGAGCCGACATTGGGCTTCCGCGAGCTTGGCAGAGCTTCGCGCCCACGAGAGCCTGGCCACGCCCTGCCTCGGTTGCTCTGCCGTCGTGGCTCGGCGCCTCCGCGCGCGCGACGGTCGAGGGGCGGCTCGTTGGGGCGGCTTCGGCTTCCGTAACGTGTGGGGTTCGGCGCTCGGTCAAATGAGCGAGCGCAGGTCGAGCATTTCCTCGACGTCGGGCATGAGCACGAGCTCGACGCGGCGGTTTTGCTGTCGGCCTTCGTCCGTGTCGTTCTTCATCACGGGGTCGGTGTCGCCGTAGCCGGCGGCGTGCAGGCGTACGGGGTTCAGGCCGCCGCCCCCGGTTTTCGATTCGAGCGGTGCAATCAAGTAGAGGAGCACCTGGCGAGCGCGCATCACGCTCAGGCCCCAATTGTCGCCGAAGCGGCCGCCGATGAGCGGCTTGTTGTCGGTGTGGCCGGCAACCTGGAAATAGCGGCCGGCGAGCTGCTTGTCGTTGCGGATCACGTCGGCGACCGCGTCGAGCACGCGCTTGCCCTCGTCACGCAACTTGTCTTGCCCGGACGCGAAGAGGACGTCCCCGGGGAGCCGAATCACCATGCGGTTTCGGCGGATTTCCACCTTGAGGCCGATCTCGGTGAGTTTCTTGAGCTTGTCTCGCAACAGCTCGAACCGGTTACGGATGCGTTCGAGCTGCATGGCGCGCGCCTTGTACTCCTCGAGCGCGCGCGTCATCTCCTCGAGGTTCTTCTCGAGCTCCTTGTTTTGCGTCCCCGTTTGCTCGAGTTGCTCGTTGAGCGCCTCGATGTTCACGCCCATCTTCTGGAGCTGATCCTTGAGCTGGACGATTTGCCCCAACGCCTTGTCCAGCTCGGCGCGGGTTGCAGCGTGGTCGTTCTCGACCTGACGGCAGCGCGAGGTCAGTTCGTTGTACTTGGCGAGCTGCGCCTGCCATTCGCTCTCCGAATGACCGCAGGCCGCGCACGCGAGCGCGAGCACGAGAGAGAGGGAAGCGCGGTTGGGCAATGTTCGTTCTCCGGCCAAGAAAGCGGGCGATCACCCACGTCGCCGAAGTAACGTCGAGGACCGCGAAAAGTCAATTG
Source organism: Pseudomonadota bacterium (assembly GCA_003242355.1). Lineage (GTDB taxonomy): Bacteria > Myxococcota_A > Polyangia > Polyangiales > Polyangiaceae > PMG-095. The sequence goes on along the minus strand of QGUH01000177.1, from coordinate 5,727 downwards.
GGTCGGCCGGCGCGCGAGCGTGAATGCGGCTTGGGCGCACGCTCGAGCGTCAATGCGGCTTGGGCGCACGTGCGCGGCGTGTACGACGGGGTGCGCTCGACTCGTCGTCGGGCTCCTCTTCCTCGTGGGTTGCTCTCGCTGCTTGCAGCGCTGCGACGAGCACCTTTTCGGGCGGTGTTGCGCTCGAGAACTTGAGTGACCGCGCCACTTCGTCCGCACGCTCGGGCGCGATCGCGAGTTGGCGGAGCGCCGCGGCGATCCACTTTCTGTCGCGCGCCGTGTCGGGGCCCGCGTCGCGCACCACGTTCTCGCTCGGCGTGGAGTTGCACCGCGTCTTGAACACCTCGAGCGGGACGGCGCCCTCGAGGTACTCGACGAAGAACGCGGTGGGCACTCCGAACCCCCGCGCGAGACCTGCGCGCACGGCATAGGAAGTTGCTTGGTTCGTCCCCTGCTCGACCCGCAGCACCTGCAGGCGCCCGAGGCCCGAACGCCGTCCGAGCTCTTCGTGCGACCAGCCCATTGCCCGGCGCGCGAGAAACACGCGGTCCCCCTGGGGGGTCTGCCCGTAGGGCTTCATTCGAGGCTTACCGGCCACGTGCGAAAGCTTACGTGCAAAAGCGATCGGTGTAACCGTACCATGTCTAACGTCTCTCTTGACACGTATCGAAAAAGCGAGCATCGTGCGGACAATGCGCATCGAAAGAGCGGGTCGGACTCGTGGGGCGCGCGAGCTCTTGGCGCACATCCGCCAGCACTACGGAACGATTCCGGCTTTCGCCGCCCAGAAAGGGATCGATCGCATCAAGCTTCAAAAGGCGATCGGTGGGCGGATCAAGCGCATCGACGTCGAGTTCGCGTTCGAGATCGAACGTGCCACGGGGGGCCAGGTGCTCGCCGCCTGGTGGGTGCCGGAGCCCGAGCCTTGAGGAGCGCCGCGAAGCGGGCGCCTCAGCTAGCGTTCCTCCCCTCCGCGCTGGCTGAGGCGCTCGACTTCGCGGCGCTGCCGGGTGACGGGGTTGGCACACCGAGCGCCGCGCATGGAGCGGTGGAGCAGTGCCGAGCTTTGCGAGTGTTGGCGGTGGCATCACCGGGCTTAGCGCATGGGGCGTCGGAGCAGCGTCGAGCTTTGCGCGCGCTGGCGTTGGCATGACCGAGCGCTGCGCATGGAGCGGTGGAGCAGCGCCGAGCTTTGCGCTTGCTGTGCCGGAGCAGCCGCCGAGCTTTGCGCGCGCTGGCGTTGGCATGACCGAGCGCTGCGCATGGAGCGGTGGAGCAGCGCCGAGCTTTGCGCTCGCTGTGCCGGAGCAGCCGCCGAGCTTTGCGCGTGCTGGCGTTGGATCACCGAGCGCTGCGTATGGAGCGGTGGAACAGCGCCGAGCTTTGCGCTTGCTGTGCCGGAGCAGCCGCCGAGCTTTGCGCGTGCTGGCGTTGGATCACCGAGCGCTGCGTATGGAGCGGTGGAACAGCGCCGAGCTTTGCGCGCGCTGGCGTTGGCATCACCGAGCTTTGCACGTGGAGCGGTGGAGCAGCGCCGAACTTTGCGCTTGCTGTGCCGGAGCAGCCGCCGAGCTTTGCGCGTGCTGGCGTTGGCATCACCGAGCTTTGCACGTGGAGCGGTGGAGCAGCGCCGAACTTTGCGCGTGCTGGCGTTGGCATCACCGGGCTTTGCTCATGGTGCGGGCGGAGCAGCGCTATGCCTACGAGGAGTGCGCCGAGCCACGCGCGCGTGCTCGCGGGGCGCTTCGTGCCGACGCGGCAGGCACAACCGGCGTCGCCCTCGTCGTCGGGAGTGCCCTCGTCGTCGGGAGTGCCCTCGTCGTCGGGAGTGCCCTCGCCGTCGGGGTGACCTCGTCGTCGGGGTGACCTCGTCGTCGGGAGTGCCCTCGTCGTCGGGGTGACCTCGTCGTCGGGGTCAGGGGGGCAATCCGCCGCCGCCTCCTGCGCCGCCGGTCGCCTACCGCACCCGTTTGGGGCACATCGAACGGGTGGCCGACGGGAGCGCCTGCGGGCCGGGGGTGCTACCTTTGAGCCCGACACCCTGCCCCTACCTCGACGTCACTTGCCTGTCACAGCTCCCCGGTAGCGGGAGGGACGGATGGCAAAGATCCTCATCGTGGAAGACGAGCAGGACCTCCGGCGGGTCCTCGAGTACAACCTGCGACAAGCAGGGCACGAAGTGCTCGCCGCGGGGCTCGGCAACGAGGGCCTGCGGCTGGCGCGCGAGCAGCGCCCGGACCTGGTTCTCCTCGATCTGATGTTGCCGGACCTGTCGGGCACGGAAGTCTGCAAGCAGCTCAAGGAAGGCAGCGGCACGCGCGCCATTCCCGTGCTGATGGTGACGGCGCGGGGCGAAGAAATCGATCGCGTGGTCGGCTTCGAGCTCGGGGCAGACGACTACGTCGTGAAACCGTTCAGCGTGCGGGAGCTCTTGCTTCGCATTCAGGCCGTGCTCCGCCGGCGCACGCCCGAGCCCGATCAGCCCGATGCGCTCGTCGAGTTCGGGCGGCTGCGCATCGATCGGGGCGCCCACCGCGTTTGGGTCGATGGGCAGGAGATCGACCTGACCGCGCTCGAGTTCAAGCTGCTCGTCACCCTGTACGATCGGCGCAATCGGGTGCAGACGCGCAGCGCGCTGCTCGACGACGTCTGGGGCATCCAGGCCGACATCACGACGCGCACGGTCGACACGCACGTCAAGCGGCTGCGCGAGAAGCTCGTGGGTGCCCGTGATTACGTCGAAACGGTCCGCGGCGTCGGCTACCGCTTCGTGGCCTCGCCGGACGAGGCGATGAGTTGAAGCTCGGGCTGCGCGCCAAGCTCTTTCTGATTTCCCTCGGTCTCATCGCCGTTACGGCTGGGCTCGGCCACCGCGAGCTCCGCGATACCGTCGAAGGGCACGTCCTCGAGCTCGTTCGGGACGAAGCGCGCGTGCGCGCCGCGCTCGCCGCGGATTCGGTCGAGGCGCGCGCGCCCTGGTCGGGTGAAAACGCCGCCTGGACGCGGCTCGCGAACGAGACCGCGACGCGGGCGCGTGCGCAGGTCACGATCGTGGGCGCGAACGGGCGCGTTCTCGGCGAGTCGGCGGGCGCCACGCGCGACCTTGCGGCGCTGCTCGCGCGCCCGGGCGTTCGCGACCAGCTCGCCGGTAAGAACGACGCGGTCCTCGTCACGACCGAGCAGGGGCGAATCGAGGCGACGGCTCCCATCGCGGGTGAGGCCGGGCAGCGGGGGATCGTGCGGCTCGCGCTGCCGCTCACCCTGCTCGGCGATGCGCGGCAGGCGCTGGCGCGCGTGCTGGCCGTCACGGTCGTGCTCGCGCTCGCCGTCTCGATCGTCGTGTCCGCCATTGCGGCGGAGCTCGCCGCGCGCAGCGCCCGCGCGCTCGCTGCCGTCGCTCGGCGCATCGCCGCGGGCGATCTCCAGACGCGGGCGCGATCGGTCGAGGGGGACGAGCTCGGCGACGTCGGGCGCGCGCTCGATCAGCTCGCCCAAAATCACACGAGCTCCCTTTCGAAGCTGCGCGAAGAACGCGATCGCCTCCGCGCGATCCTCACCGGAATGCAGGAGGGGGTGCTCCTGCTCGACGCCGGGGGGCGCATCGTGCTCGTGAACCCGGCGCTTCGCGAGATGCTCTTGCTCACCGCCGACGCCGTCGGCAAGACGTTGCTCGAGGCGATCCGACACGCGGAGCTCAAGGAGCTGCTCGATCGGGCGCGTCGTTCCCCCGAGCCCATCGTGCGCGAGATCGAGATCGGGACGATCAAACCGCGTCGGTTGCTCTGCCGCGTGGCATCGCTCGAGGGTCAGCCGGGGCAGATCTTCGCGGTGTTCTTCGACGTGACCGAGATGCGACGGCTCGAGTCGGTGCGCCGCGATTTCGTCGCCAACGTGTCGCACGAGCTGCGCACACCGGTGGCCGCCATTCGCTCGGCTGCCGAAACGCTTCAAGCCGGAATTCCCGACGATCCGCAGATCGTACGGCAGTTCATCGGCATCATCGAACGCAACGCGGCGCGCTTGCAGGATCTGGTCGAAGACGTGTTGAACCTGTCGCGCATCGAATCGCGCGAGTTTCGGCTCTCGTTCGAGGCCGTCGATCTCGCCGCGGTGTTCGGACAGATCCTATCGGTGTTCCGCGAACGCGCGAACCGCAAGGGCATCACGCTGGTGAACGAAATCGACGGGCGCTCGGTGTTCGTGCGCGCGGATCGACGCGCGCTCGAGCACGTGCTCGAGAACCTCGTCGACAACGCGGTGAAGTATTGCCCGCCGGGCGCCGTGATCCGCGTCGGCGCGGAGACCACGGGCGAAACCGTGCGGCTCGCCGTCGCCGACAACGGTCCGGGCATCGAGGCGCGCCACCTGCCGCGGCTCTTCGAGCGCTTCTACCGCGTGGACGCGGGGCGCTCGCGCGAGCTCGGAGGCACCGGCCTCGGCCTGTCGATCGTCAAGCACCTGGTCGAAGCCATGGCGGGAAGCGTTCACGTGGAGAGCACGCCCGGCGTCGGAACGACGTTCTCGTTTACGCTGCGCGCCGAGAAGCCGGATCCCGTCGGCTCGCTCGCCGGCCGCGCCGTGGCGTGAGTCGAGCGATCGCTGCCCGAGCTTCGTGGGCGGTGTCGGGCAGTGACGACCTGGCCCGTCGGAGCGGGATGACGCGCCCGAGCGAGCAGTGCTGTGGTCGTGGTTCGTGCCAGACATCGCGAGCCGCACCCCGAACGTCGCAGTGCGCAGCCGTCGTGACCCGACGTGGAACCGGGGCGTTACGCGTCGCAGTCCGTGCCGGACATCGCGAGCCGCGCCCCGAACGTCGTGGCGGGCACCGTCGTGACCCGACGCGGAACGGGGCGCGTTACGCGACGTGATCCATCACTGCGCCGCGTGTCGTTCACGCGTTCGTCCCGCGGATGTCACGGAAGCGTGTTTGGTTTCGGTTGGTTGCAGCGCTGGCCGCCGAATGCCGCCGAACGCCCGGTCACGGATGTGGGCCGGCCCGTGCACCGGCGTTGTCACCGAATCGTCACAAACCTGTTGCAACGGCGCCGCTCCCGGCCAGGGGGCCGCTGGTAGGGAGAAAGCCGCATGATCGGACGACGCACCGTCCTCTTGCTCGCGCTCTTGGCGCTCGCTTGTGGACGCAAGTCCTCGAGGTCGACCGACGCTGCCAACGGCAAAGATGGAGTCGTGGCGCTGAACGGCGCCGGGGCGACTTTCCCGTTTCCGCTCTATTCGAAATGGACGGCGGAGTACAACCGCCTCTACCCCAACGTCCGCATCAACTACCAGTCGATCGGCTCGGGCGGCGGCATTCGTCAGATCGTCGCGCAGACTGTGGATTTCGGCGCGAGCGACGCGGCCATGCAACCCTCCGAAGCCGCGGGCGCTCCCGGGAAGATCACCCATATCCCGACGGTGATTGGCTCGGTCGTCGTCACCTACAACCTCGAGGGGGTGAACGCGCCGCTCAAGCTCACTCCCGAGGCGCTCGCCGGGATTTTCCTCGGCGAGGTGAAGAAGTGGAACGACCCGCGCATCGCCGAGCACAACCCGGGTGTTCCGCTTCCGGACAAGGACATCGCGGTCGTGTACCGCAGCGATGGCAGCGGCACGACGGCGGTGTTCACCGAGTACCTCTCCACCTGTCCCTTATACACATTTGAGGCTGCCGAGAAAGAGGATAGTTGAAATTCCGTGAGAGCGCCATATATAAAAAAAAAACACACG
>QGUH01000176.1 GCA_003242355.1 Pseudomonadota bacterium | reverse complement strand
CGGTCCTCCGGTTCTTGGTCGGTTTCGTGGGCTCCGGGATTTTGTTAAACGCCCTGCGTGGAACGCGCTGCTCGCACTCGCCGAGCGCAGTGGCGACGCCGGGCGAGCCCTGCGCGCGCGCCGCGCGCTCGCGGGCCTCGGCCAACCCGCACCTCCGCAGGAAGCGCTCGAAGACGCGTTGCTGGCGGGCGATCTCTCCGCTGCTCGGCGCGCTGCGGTCCGCCTGCGCCTCACCCCCGGGCGCCTCGCCCTGCGCGCAGCCCTGGTCGGCTCGATCGCGATTGCCCGACAGCAAGCGGAGCTCGTGCGTGCCGCCGATCCGGACGACGTGGATGCCTGGGTGGCCGCGCTCCTCGTCGCGGACCTCGAACGCGATTCCGTTGCGTTCGCCGAGCTCTTGCGCCACCTGCCCACCGCGGCCACACCGCCGAGCGCGGACGCCCTCGCCGCCTTGCACGAAATCGTCTCGCGCCGCACGGGCTCCGAACGGGCTCGAGCGCTTCGCATCGCGCCGAGTCTCGAGCACCGCTGACTCCTCCCCGGAGACGGGGTTCGTGAATCGGCGCCAGCGCTCCGCAGGCGCCCGAGCTCTCGAGCACGCGGACGCCCACGCGTTCCGCTCGAGTCTCGAACCCGCTGACTTACCTCGGACGACGATGGCTGGCGAGTGTCGAGCACCAGACGACCCACGTCCCTCGAGCCTCGAGCCTCGAGCACGCGGACTCACCTCGAGCGACGCGAGCAGCCGAGGCGCCACTCGCCCACACTCAGGGGTGACGTTACCGACAGTGCGGCGCGCTCAGCCTACTGGAATCCTCGCTCCGGCGATATGGTCATTCCTTCGATTACGGCGCCTCGTCGGCGCCGCGATCTCCGACCGCGCTGCTCGGGATTCCGTTTCCGTTCGGCCCGGCAATCCACGGCTCCCGGAATGGGATCCGTGAAACGCACGAAGATGCGAACCGAGATCGCTCCGCAAAGCGATTGTGTTTCTTCGAGGGGACAGCTAGCTTCGAGCGCTCGGTGGATCCCACGCGTCCGGAACCGGTCCCAGTGAGGGTGCGTTTCGGCACCCTTTCTCGGTACGGCTCGCGTCCCCAGGAAGGAATACGGATGGTTGCTCGATCTTCAGTCGGGTTGCGGAGCTCGCCTCCGCTGTCCAAACGGTGGCTCTCCTCGTCGTTCGTGCTCGCGTTGAGCGCCGGGCTCGGCGCGTGCGCACCGGAGCAGAGCACCGAAGAGCACGCGGTAGGCTCGGTTCGAGCCGCCCTCACGAACGGAGCCGCTTCCAACTGTGGCTACGAGATCACGAGCGGCACCTACTCGCAGTGGCCCAACGGCTATCAGGGGTGGGTGACGCTCAAGAACGTGAACGGACCGTCCGCGACGGCGTTCGAGGTGTTCCTCGACGTCGGCAACACCTCGATCGCGGACGGATGGCAAGCCGTATTCAACGAAAGCGAAGGAGGCTACACCGTCACGGAGCCCTCGTGGCTCGTGTGGCAGCGCATCCCGCAGGGGGCAAGCTACCAGTTCGCGTTCAACGGCAGCGGCAACTACGCGGGCGTCACGCCGTACCTCATTTCCGTCAACGGAACGCGCTGCGACGAGGTCGCGCCCGTGGTCGACCTCGAGGTGTCCAAGAAGCTTTTCACCGCGAACGGCACGCTCAAGCTCACGGCGACCGCGAGCGACGACGTGGCCGTGCGCCGCGTGATCTTCGAGCAGGATGGCACGGTGATCGGCGTCGATACGGAGGCGCCCTACGAGCTCGAGATCCCCGTGACCGACGCGCTGAACGGAAGGCGTCGTTTCACCGCCACGGCGGTCGACCCGAGCGGCAACACGGGCAGCGATCGGGAAAGCGTCCTGGTCGCGATCGGCAACCGCTTCGTCGGCACCGCGATCGACGCCAACGCGGACTACGAGCACGCCGCCGCTTACTTCAATCAGATCACGCCCGGCAACGCGGGAAAGTGGGGTGAGGTCGAGCGCGTTCGCGACACGATGGACTGGGAGAAGCTCGACGAAGCCGTGGCGTTCGCCGCGGAGCACGGCTTCCCGTTCAAGCTCCACACGCTCGTTTGGGGACAGCAGGAGCCGCCGTGGCTCGCGGCGCTTCCGCCCGAGGAGCAGCTGGAGGAGCTCGAAGAGTGGATGGCGGCCCTCAAGGAGCGCTACGGCGACTTCGCCATGATCGACGTGGTGAACGAGCCGTTGCACGCGCCGCCGAGCTACAAGCAAGCGCTCGGCGGTGACGGCGAGACCGGTTGGGACTGGGTGATCACGGCGTTCGAAATGGCGCGCCGGCACTTCCCGAGCTCGGAGCTCCACCTCAACGACTACCAGGTCCTGATTTTCGATCAGTTCACGACGGACTACCTCCAGATCGTCGGGCTGCTCCAAGAACGTGGACTCATCGACGGCATCGGCGAGCAGGGGCACTTCCTCGAGCGCGCCGATCTCGACGTCGTGGAGGCGAACCTCGCGCGGCTCGCGGCAACGGGCTTGCCGGTGTACATCACCGAGTTCGACGTGAGCTTCGCGAACGACGCGCGACACGCGAACCGCTTCCGGGATCTGTTCACCATCTTCTGGGAAAACCCGTCGGTGCTCGGCGTGACGCACTGGGGGCACCTCGAGGGACACACGTGGCGCCCGAATGCGCACCTGCTCTACGCGGACGGCGGCCCCCGCCCGGCGCTCGATTGGCTGACCTGCTACCTCGGTGGCGGCGAGGAGTGCACCGTGCCCGAGTACGTTCCCGAGCCCTTTGTGGGCGACGAATCCGGGATCGTTCTCGAAGGAGAGGACTACGACGAAGCGGAGGGCTTGCTCGCCCTGGGCGGCCCGGCGCGTACACCGACGACGGAGACTGGCTCAGCTACGGCGAGGTGGTGTTCCAGGACGGCTGGGACACGTTCTCCGTGACGTACGCCAAGGGCGGCGGCGATCCCGGCAGCATCTCGATCCACCTCGACTCGCTCGAGAACGATCCCGTGCTCACCGTCGACTTGCCGGAGACCGGGAGCTGGGGAACGAACGCGACGATCGATCTGCCCTGGGCGCCCGTGTCCGGCTCGCACGCCGTTTTCGTCCGGTTCAATGGCGGGTCCGCCGTGGCGAACGTCGATCGGCTGTCGTTCCGCGCCTCCGCGCAGCCCGGCCCGAACCTGATCGCCAATGGCGACTTCGAGTCCGGCACGGCCGGTTGGTTCAGCTGGGGCGGCACGATCGGGACGAGCACGGACGTCGTGCACGGCGGGTCGCAGAGCCTCGTCGTCACGAACCGCTCCGGGTCCGGGCCCGCGGCGTACAACCTGACGGGACTCGTCGAGCCGGGGAAGACCTACGACACGCGCTTCTTCGTCACGATTACCGGTGCGCCGACCGCGCCCGTGAACGTCACGGCGAAGATCGTGTGCGATGGCGCCGAGACGTACACGTGGCTGTCGAACGCCTCGGCGGTGCCCGAGGGAGTCTGGGTGGAGCTCTCGGGTCCCCTCTCGATCCCGGATTGCGATCTCACCGAGGTGCTCATCTACGCCGAGGGCCCGCCCGAAAGCGCGGACCTTTACCTCGATGACGTGTTCGTTCGCGAGCCGACCGTCACGAATCTCGTGACGAATGGCACCTTCGAGTCCGGCACGGTCGGTTGGTTCACCTGGGACGGCACGCTCGCGGCAACGAGCGAGCGGGCGCATGGCGGAAACCAGAGCCTGGTCGTGACCAATCGCAGCGGCAACGGCCCCGCCGCGTACAGCCTGACGAGCGCGGTCAGCCCGGGCGCGAGCTACACGGCCACGTTCTTCGTGACCGTGGGCAACACCGAGACGGCGCCCGTGAACGTCACGACGAAGGTCGCCTGCTCGGGCCAGGCCGACAGCTACGCCTGGATCGCCTCCCATCCGGCGGTCGCGGACGGGGATTGGGTGGAGTTGACCGGTTCGTTCGCGATTCCCGCCGACTGCGAGCTGACCGAGGCGCTCATCTACGCCGAAGGGCCCCCCGGAGGCGTCGATCTGTACGTCGACGACGTCGTGATCCGGTAGTCGTCGATGGCGCTGCCCGGGGGCTCGGTCTCACGATGTCGGGTCGAGCTCTCGGAGCAGCGCCGTAACGCGCTCGAGCCCCAGGAGCTCGGTTTCCGATTCACGGTTTCGAGCCGAGCTCCCTGGGCGGCGCCGCAAAGCGCTCACGAGACCCAGAAACCCGGTTTCCGATTCACGGTTTCGAGCCGAGCTCCCTGGGCGGCGCCGCAATCGCTCACGAGACCCAGAAACCCGGTTTCCGATTCACGGTTTCGGGCCGAGCTCCCAGGGGGGCGGCGTGAAGCGTTCGACGAGGTGCTCGACGAACGCCTTCACTTTGGGGGAGAGATGCCGCGTGCTCGGGTACACCGCGTGCACCGGAATCTCCGTCGAGCACCAGTCGGGCAAGAGGCGGGTGAGGCGCTTTTTTCGGATCGCCTCCACGCAGCGAAACACGGGGAGCAACGCGATGCCGACGCCGCCCAGAGCCGCCTCGACCAGGATGTCGAAGTCGTTGACGATCATCCGCGGCCGCACGTTGACGAGCAGCGTCTCGGACTTTCCCTGAAGCCGCCAGGTTGCGCGATCCGCGCCCGCACCGAAGACCAGGCAGTCGAGCTCCGCGAGCTCTTCGGGAGTCGCCGGCGTGCGGTGCTTCTCGAGAAAGCGCGGAGCAGCCACGACGTAGCTCCGGAAGGATCCGAGGCTCCGCGCGACCAGCGTCGAGTCGGCGAGGCGTCCCGCACGGATGGCGACGTCGAAGCCTTCTTCGACGAGATCCACGATGCGGTCCCCGCACACGAGCTCGAGCTCGACCTCCGGATACCGCTCGAGGAACGAGGCCAGCGCCGGGCCGAGGTAGCCGAAGTTCAGCGGAGCGGCGACGCGCAAGAGCCCTCTCGGAGTCTCCTGCATGCGGGTGACGGCGAGCTCGGCCTCCTCGATCTCGGCAACGACGCGCGCCGCATGGCGGTAGTAGGTGCGGCCGACGTCGGTGAGGCTCAACGTCCGCGTCGTCCGCTGGAGCAGCCGCGCGCCGAGACGTCGCTCGAGCTCGGCGACTTTGCGGCTCACCGTCGACTTCGGCATCGAGAGCTCGCGCGCCGCCGCCGTGAAGCTACCGGTTCGGGCGACGTGCGTGAAAACCAGGATCTCGTTCAAGTCCACGGAAGGCTCCCCGGCCATTGTTCCACTGATGGAACAGTGATTCCGATTATGAGCGTCTAGCCGAACGCATGGAACGGCTCTAGGTTCTTCTCTGGTCCCGAAGCACGAACTCGCAAAGGAAAAACCCAATGGAATCGAAGAACTGGAACCTCGACCTCGCTCATTCGGCCATCCATTTCAGCGTCCGGCACATGGTCTTCGCCAAAGTCCGCGGCCGCTTCGGCTCGTTCCGGGGCACGCTCGACATCGACGAGGCCGACCTGACGCGCAGCAGCGTCCGCGCGGAGATCGACGCCGCGAGCATCGACACCGGCGTCGCCGACCGCGACAACCACCTGCGCTCGGCCGACTTCCTGGACACCGAGCGTTTCCCGCACATCACGTTCGAGAGCAAGCGCGTGGAGAAGACCGGTGACAACCGTTATCGTGTCACCGGCAATCTGACGATCCGCGACGTGACCCGCGAAGTGGCCCTCGACGTCGAGCACGGCGGCGTGGCCAAGGATCCGTGGGGCAACCAGCGGACCGCCTTCACGGCGACGACGTCCATCGATCGGCGCGACTTCGGTCTCAAGTGGAACCAGGCGCTCGAGGCCGGCGGCGTTCTCGTCGGCGAGCGCGTGGACATCGAGATCGAGGTGCAGGCCGTGCGCACGGCAGCCACGCAGGTCGCGTGAGCCTCGAGAATGGATCGGCGCGCCTTCTTGCGCTCTCTCGCCTCTGGAGCCGCCGCAGCCCTCGGCGCGGGCTGCGGCCGCTCCGCATCGAGCGGTCGCCGCGAGGGTGAAACGATGACGAATCCACCGGAAGCGAGCGCGGGCTCCCGTGCTCCGTCATCGCGCGCGAGCCGCATGCCCGTGGTGTTCGTGGGGCACGGCTCCCCGATGCACGCGATCGAAGACAACCGTTTCAGCCGTGGGTTCGCGACGCTCCGCGAGCTCGTGCCGAAACCCGAGGCCATCGTGGCGATTTCCGCGCACTGGTTCGTGAACGGCACGTACCTCACGGCCCAACCGAACCCGCGCACGATTCACGATTTCGGGGGCTTTCCGCAGGCGCTCTACGAGATCGACTATCCGGCGCCGGGAAACGGCGCTCTCGCGCGCCGCATCCGCGCGCTGCTCGGCGAAGAGCGCGCGGCGCTCAGCACCGACTGGGGCCTCGATCACGGCACGTGGTGCGTGCTCCGCCGCATGTTTCCCGAGGCGGACGTTCCGGTGATTCAGCTCAGCATCGACCGCAGGCTCGAGCCCGCTCGCCACTTCGAGCTCGCTCGGTCACTCGGCGAGCTGCGCGACGAAGGCGTGCTCCTGCTCGGCAGCGGCAACGTCGTTCACAACCTCCGAGACGCATTCCGCCGCATGCAAACCGGCGACACCGACACGCCCGAGTGGGCACGGAGCTTCGACGCGACGGTGCGCGACGCCGTGCTCCAGCACGATCACGCGGCGCTCGTTTCGCTCTGGCCTGGATACGAGACTGCCCGGCTCGCCCACCCTACCCCCGACCATTTCCTGCCACTGCTCTACGCGCAGGCTGCGACCACCGACGCCGATCCCGTTCGCTTTCCGATGGAGGCCTTCGACCTCGGCTCCGTCTCGATGCGCAACATCGTCTGGGGCTGATCCCCCGGACGGACGTGGACGGGAAGGCCCGCGCCGAACCGGTTTATCCGACGAGCTCCGCGCGTTCGTGATCGAGCACCACGCGGAGCTTGGTGAGGGCGTGCTCCTCGGCGCCCCAGTCGTCCCTTCCGGCGTCCTCGGCGTCAGTTCGAAGTTGGGCCTCGTGCGTTCGGCTCTTGGCCGTGCACGCGCTCCGTG
>QGUH01001154.1 GCA_003242355.1 Pseudomonadota bacterium | reverse complement strand
TCGACGAGCTGGGGGTCCCCCGGCTCGCCGCGTGACCTCAACTCTTCGAACCGCCCGGTGCGGACCCGCATGCCGGGTGGTGTGGCAGGGGTCCCGAGGGATTACCTCGGGCCCCTATGCCGATTGTTGGCGGGGGGCAGGGTGCCTCTTCACGACGACCAAGTCGGCGAGCGCCTCCGACGTGGGCTAGCCGCGTGCGCCGCCGGGCGGGCGCCGCTATCGGAAACGAGACGACGACCGAGTCGTACCGCGGGCTAGCCGCGTGCGCCGGGCGGGCGCCCACTCCGCGTGACGCACCGCTCTCTAGGTGGACCGCGCCTGCCGGGCGCGGACGGCCTGCGGTGCGTCCGCGCGGACCTGGAACGGAGGGGAAACCTGGTCGACGTGCAGTTCGGGGCTTCCTCGAGGCGATGCGCCTCGACGAGTACGAGGTGGACCCGAGCAGCCACGACGAAACGTTCGTGGAATCGGGGCGGGTTCGTTCGATCTATCAGGATTTGCTCCGAGCCCTGGAGGAGCTCGGGCCCGAGGAAATCGAGCAGCGTCGTCGCCTGGTGGAGCTGCTGCTCAGAAATCAGGGCGTCACCTTCACGGTGTACTCGGACGACGCGGGGATCGAGAAGGTGTTCCCGTTCGATCCCATTCCCCGCATCATCTCGGCCGAGGAGTGGCGCGTGGTGGAGAGCGGGCTCGTTCAGCGCGTCCGTGCGCTGAACCTGTTCCTCTCGGACGTGTACGGTCCGCAGCGCATTCTGGACGACGGCATCGTCCCGCCGGAGCTCATTTATCGAGCGAGCTCGTTCCGCCGCGAGATGGTGGGGATGATCCCGCCGAGCGGGATCTACACGCACGTGGTCGGCACGGACTTGATCCGCGACGAAGCGGGCGTCCTCCACGTGCTCGAAGACAACGTACGGAGCCCGAGCGGCGTCAGCTACGTGCTCGAGTGCCGCGACGTGATGAAGCGCGTGTTCGGCGACCTGTTCGAGCGCTACGGCGTTCGGGCGGTGGAGGATTACACCGAGTGGCTCCGAGAAACGCTGCTCCACGTCGCGCCGCGCTCGGCTTCCGAGCCCACCATCGTGCTGCTCAGCCCGGGGATGTACAACTCGGCTTACTTCGAGCACAGCTTCCTCGCGCGCTGCATGGGCGCGACGTTGGTGGAGGGGCGGGATCTCGTGGTGCAGGGCGGCGTCGTGTGCATGCGCACGACGCAGGGTCTGCGCCGCGTAGACGTCATTTATCGCCGCATCGACGACGACTTCTTGGATCCGGTCACCTTCCGCCCGGATTCGCTTCTCGGCTGCGCCGGGCTCTTCGCCGCGTACCGGAGCGGCGCCGTGGCCCTCGCCAACGCTCCCGGCACGGGGATCGCGGACGACAAGGCCGTTTACCCGTTCGTGCCGGACATGATCCGGTACTACCTCTCCGAAGAGCCGATTTTGCCGAACGTGCCGACGTACATCGCGTCGCGTCCGGACGACCTCGCGTACATCCTCGATCGTCTTCCCGAGCTCGTCGTGAAGCAGACGGACGCTTCGGGCGGATACGGGATGCTGATTGGGCCGCACGCCACGCGGGAGCAGCTCGCCGAGTTTCGGCAGCGCATCCGCGAACGGCCGCGCTCCTACATCGCTCAACGGACGATTCAGCTCGGGCGCCACCCGACGCTCGTCGATGGGCGCCTCGAAGGCCGCTGTGTCGATTTGCGTCCGTACGTTCTCTACGGCGAGGACGTGCGCGTGATCCCCGGTGGGCTCACGCGGGTGGCGCTGCGCCGCGGAAGTCTGGTCGTCAATTCGAGCCAGGGTGGCGGCTACAAGGACACTTGGGTGCTCGGTCCGCGTGAGGAGGCGCCGCGCCTCGCGGCGAGCGCGTGAGGGCGATGCAGTGGACGATGGTCGCGGGCTTCGCACCGAAACCGGC
>QGUH01000175.1 GCA_003242355.1 Pseudomonadota bacterium | reverse complement strand
CGCGCCGTCGGCGTGCTCGTCCCGAGCGCCGCCGCAACCGTCGGCAGATCGAGCCCTTCGATGTGGTGCAACACGAACGCCGTGCGATCGCGCGTGTTGATCCGATCCAACACCGCATAGAAGCGCACCAGCGCTTCGCGCGAATCGAGATCGACCGCCACCGCGCCGCGATCCAGCACCTCCGGCCCACTCGCGAGCCCGATCCAGCGCCGCACGTGCCGCCGCCGGATCTCCGCCCGCGCCACGCGCACCGTGATCCCCATCACGAACGCTCGGAGCGTGGCCGGCTCCCGCAAGCCGTCGATCCGCCGGAACAGGAGCAGAAACACCTCCTGCACCAAATCCTCGACGTCACCCCCCGGCCCGAGCGTCCGCCTCAGAATGCGGCGCACGAGCGGCGAGAGCCACGTCCACGCCACCACGTGCGCATGCGGATCTTCGTTCTGCAGCGCCAGCGCCAACGTCGCATCGTCCGGCTGCGGTTCGCGACTCGGCGTACCGAGCTTCGGAGCGCCTGCAGACGTTCCCGGTGCGGCGCTCGGTTGCCGTTCGCTGCTCGACGAGGCGCGCTTTGGAGCCGCCGACACTCCCAGTGCAGCGTTCGGCGAAGCGTGCGGCTCCGTTTGGGTCGGCTCGTCTCGAGCCATTTCGCTCGCAGGGGGAATCAGGTCGCGAATGGCCACGAGTCGACCCAGCGGCGAAGAACGCCGTCTTTTTCCAATAGCTCGGTGCGATAGCCGCGGCAACCGCGCCTCCGCGAGCACGGCCTCGGCCGTCTCGTCCCACAGTGGGCTCCGCGCCTTTCCGAGCACGACGCGTGCACCACTCATGCTGCTTCCAAACACCCGCCGCGAACCCGCCGCCACCCGACGACCGACCGCGTCTCCGCTTCGAAAATTTGCCGCGCAGCCACCCGACGATGCTCGCGCGAACCCTGCACGCGCTCGACACCGAGCGCGCGCCCACCGCTCGCGGCGCCTTCTGCCGCGCACGCCCACCGCCGGAGCTCGACCGCATTCCGCGCACCTGCACAGCCACGCCGTCGATTCCGTCCGAGTCGACGCCGACCCCGCGACCGCAGAACGGCCCGGTCCGGAGCATCCGCCTCGATCGACGTGCGCTTCACGGCCGATCCAAGTGCCGCCAGCCCCCGATCCGTGATCACCTTTCTGACGCCTTTGGCATGAGTGAAGTTTTGCGTTGCAACGGTTCTGCGCGTTTCGCGGCTCTGGACGTCCAAGCGTGCTCGTCCTCGGTGGCTCCCGCGCCGTGCTCGGGTTGGTTTCGCACCGTGGCGAGAACCGCCGCGAGGCAAACGGCTGGCGTCGTGGTGAGTCCGCGACTCGCTCCCGTGTTGCGGCGTCGTGAGTGAGACCGCTCATGCTCGCCGCGCGGGCAGGGATGCTCCCGCGCTTTGAGGCGTATGGCGTCCGGTCGTGCTCGCCCTCGGTTGCTCCCGCCCACGTGGGTTCAGTGCGGACTGCCCGGCGGTGTTCGCGTACTGGCGCCCACGTGGGTTCAGTGCGGATTGCGCCGTGGTGTTCGCGTGCCGGCGCCCACGTGGGCTCAGTGCGGATCGGTCGTGCTCGCGTCTGGTCCCCTCGTGGGTTCAGTGCGGAACGTTCGGTCATGCTCGCCCGTCGAGCTGCGTGCGGGCTCAATCGCTACAGTCCGCGCCCGAGGCTTGGGCTGGATGCGCAATA
Organism: Pseudomonadota bacterium; assembly: GCA_003242355.1. Lineage (GTDB taxonomy): Bacteria > Myxococcota_A > Polyangia > Polyangiales > Polyangiaceae > PMG-095. The sequence goes on along the minus strand of QGUH01000175.1, from coordinate 5,339 downwards.
ATCACACAGGCCCAGTGTGGATTGTTCGGTCGAGCTTGCCCGTCGGGCTGCGCGCGACCTCTGGTCCGTCGTTTCACATGCTGCAACCGCCTCTGGGAATGTTGTTCGCATCTGATTTGCGGTGCACCAGCTCGAGGGGGCGCAGAAACCATCCGGGAGAGCCCGAAGCACCGTCACCCCAAAACGGGCGCCCGACTGCAAGCCCGTGGGGGCTCGTACAGCGCGTTGAGCGCAATCAGTGCTCGAGCACCTTGAGTTCGAAAACTGCCTACGATGGGAGTTGGTGGCGTATCGACGCGTAAGCGTTCCCGTTCGAAACAATCGTCACGAGGGCGAGCCGGTGGTCGACACAATCGGATGCCGACCGTTCTCGATTCGAAGAATCGCCTATGTGCGTTTCGCAGGTGCATCGGCGCGAGCGTTACGGTTCGAAACAGTCGTCATGACGGCGAGCCGAGGTGCATCGGCGCGTAAGCGTTCCCGTTCGAAACAATCGTCACGAGGGCGAGCCGGTGGTCGACACAATCGGATGCCGACCGTTCTCGATTCGAAGAATTGCCTATGTGCGTTTCGCAGGCGCATCGGCGCGTGAGCGTTCCGGTTCCGAGACAGTCGTCATGACCGCGAGCCGATGGTCGACACAATCGGGTGCCAACCAACGTTGCGAGGCTTCACGCGGTAAGCCTCGTACGAGGCTCGCACTGCCCGTTGTCGGTTCGAAGAATTGCCTATGATGCGTTTCGCCCTTGAAGTCGACGCCATCGAAATGCCATCGGAGCGCTCACCATAAGAACCGACGAGCGACGATTTTCATTTACGAGTGCGATCCGTTCCGGGTAGGCTGCGCGCGGTCGGGTCAGGCGAGCTTGTGGGTAGTACGGTAAGCGGGGCCACATGGGAGTGGCCGCCACGAAGAGGCGCGCCTGACTACAACGAGCGGAGGTCGTGGAGGAAGCCATGCAGGATCGGGGTGTTGCTCGGTGGGTGATTGGGTTGGCGGCCGTGCTTTCTGGGTGCGGCACGGAAAAGGCCGGCTTGCAGGGGGAGGGCGAGTCCGTCGGAACCCTGAATCAAGCGATCATCGGAGGGATTCAGGGAGACGCGCGGGATCCCGTCACGATGGCCGCGATCGTGGTCGAAAACCTCGGGCCGAGCGGCGACTTGAGCTACGGGCCCGTCTGTACGGGCACGCTGATTGATTCGCGCCACGTGCTCACGGCAGCGCACTGCTTCACTCAGCAGGTCGGCAGCGCGATGAGCGACTGGTCGGACTACCGGGTGAAGGTGGGGCTCAATGCCGCCACCGAGAGCCAAGGCATCCCGGCCAAGGAGATCGAAGCGGTCTTTCGACATCCGCGGTACCGAGCCCAAGCCGGGACGGACATCGCCGTGGTCCGCTTGAAAGAGGAGCAGACGCTCCCGCCCGTAGCGCTGCCCACTGCGGGCTTGCCCTCCGGGCTCGTAACGGGCTCACCCGTCTTGGCACAGGGATACGGCGTGACGAGCACGGGGTCGGTTCCCACCTTCATGCAGCGCGTGGACCTCGTGTACTTCGATCAGGGCGAGGCGTGCAAACAATACGACGACGCGTACACCGATCCCAACGACGCGCGCACGGGATCCCTCGACGATATTGCGGCAACCGAGCTTTGCATCGGGCGACCCCCGGGCTCGACCACGAGCGCGGGGACGTGCTTCGGCGACAGCGGCGGGCCCGTGCTCTTCAACACGGGCTCGGAGTGGGTCCAGATCGGGATTACGTCTTACGGCGCTCCGCGCACGAGCTGTGGGGACGACGTCCCCGACGTGTATACGTCGGTTGCCGACAACATCGACTTCATCCAGGCGGTCACGAGCGGCGGCACGCGCGTGGACCTGAGCGGCGACGGCGTGCCGGAAACCACGCTTCAGGTCAGCCAGGGCCTGGCCACCTTGCAGCTGCTCGTTCGGTACGACGCCGGGCAGGAGCCGCCGGGCGGCGGAGACGTGCTGCCGATCGACACGGGAATCCCCGTGTTGCACGCGCGGCGCGCTCAAGCGGACTATTTGCAGGCGATTCAAGTCGTGGATCTCGACGGTGACGCGCGCCAAGACGTTCGCGTCGAGGTTGACGGGTTGCGTGCCGATTTCCGGGCGACGAGCCTCTACAGCGTTGCCACGCAGTATCTCGGCTGGAACGGGATGCCGTCGGCCGACGAGAGCGACGGGCGGTTCCTCTCGCTGGCGACGCGAGGGCTCGAGACGGTGGAGCGGCCGTACTTCCGAGCGTACGTGACGGTCGATCCGAGGTGGGTCCCCGGCGCGAGCCCACAACCGCTTCCGTTCGAGCTCGGCATCTTCGATGCGAACACGGGCGGTGTCTTCGACTACGGCGGGGCCGGCGTGAAGACGTGCCTGCGTATTTACCCCGACCCGCACACCGATGGTCCCGACAACGACGTCGACGCGAACGGGCAGCCCCTGGCGCCCGTCGTTGCCCTGCAGTTCGTCGGAGACGAGGGCAACGACGCGTGGGTGCACACCGACGTGATCGTTCCCGACGAGCGCGCGTACAACGGACAAAACTGGGGGTATCGCGTCGAGGTCTTCCTCGCGCCGGAAACCACCGCAGACGGCCACGACGCCTGCAACGATCGACCGGAGACGCAGCCCGTTCCCGAAGGTCTCATCAACGGCTTCAAGATCCGGACGAACGCGAACCTGAAGGTTTCGGACCTCGACTTCTCGTTCGTGGCCGTGGACGCCCTCGGGGAGTACACGCCGCACACCAACTCGCCGACGGAATGGAAGGACACGACCTACCAAGGCTTCTTCAGTTTTCCGTTCTACGTCGGACAGACGACCAACTGGGTCACCTTCTACAACGCCGACGCGGACGATCAGGACCATCCGTCGACGGCGCGCGCCCTAGGAAAGAATCACGAGATCCACTCCCGCGTGTACGCGTACACCATGGAAGGGCATTTCTTCTTCCCCGCCAGCGAGTATCCCGACGAGACGGCCGCGGGGCGTCCCTCTGGCGGGTACGACCCGGACCCGACCGTGGAGAACGGCGATCACGAGGCGGCCGGGCTCTCGCTCCACCCGCTCGGCAACATCCCGCCCAATCAGGACGCGCCGGCGCACGCTCCCGTTTACGGCTCCTGGCTCTGGGAGCACGTGAACGACACCAACAACGTGCACCTCTGGGTCGTCGGTGACTCCCCGCAGCACCTCGAATTCATCGCTGGAAATGGCCGGTGGCGCGGCGCAACCGCGGCGCAGGCGCGCCTGCGTTGGGTGGACGATCCGGGGCTCGAAAGCCGGTTGCCGATCATCCTCGGCACGCCGGGGAGCGGTCTCGTCGTCGTGCGCACGGGGCTCGAGGCGAGAGCGGTGCTCGAGAACACGGGCACCGCTTTGGATGGGCTCAAGGCCGAGCTGTTGGCAGCGAAGCTGAACGTGAAGCGAGCCCGCGACCACCGGGAGGAGCTCGAGAGCGCCGTGGTTTACGGGACGACGCTGCGCATGGCCGACCTCATCGCGCGCGCCAACGAGCTCGTGGCGATGGGGAGCGGAGCGCCGGGCGACGAAGTGGCGGCGCTGCAAGCCACGCTGGCCGTCGCCAACTCGGGTGAGGTGACGTACATCGTGCTGCCCAGCAACGATAGGGGCCGCGAAGATCCCGACGGCGACGGCGTGATCGCGAATCTCGACAATTGCCCGCTCGTCGCGAACGCGGACCAGGCCGACAGCGACGGCAACGGGATCGGCGACGCGTGCGAGCCGACGCCCTTCGTCCGGTGCGTTTTCTCGCAAGGCGGGGGTCAGCGACTCGGCGTGTTCGGTTACGAGAATCGGCACACGGAGCGCCGAATCGCCGTCGGCTACAACAACCGCTTCACGACCGGGCCGGCGGATCGCGGCCAGCCGGTGGTGCAGCGCGCGGGCAGGGTGGAACGCGCCGTGGTCGTGCCCTTCACGGGGGAGATCTCCTGGCTGTTGGGCGGCAAGATCGCGACCGCTAGCGCGGCCTCGCCGGCATGCGGGCTCGACGACTTCTTCGACACGCCGGTGGCCGATCGCGTGGTCGCGTACACCAGTGGCGAGATGCACCTTTCGGATCGCGTGACGACCTCCCCGGACGCGGTGCTCGTCAACGCCGGCAACGGCGTGCTCGAGATCGGCGCGCGCGCTGCCGTCGGCCCCGTGCTCTCGAAAGGCTCCGTGCAAGTTCGCAGCTTCGGACAGGTGTTCGGCGATTTGCGAACCGGGGGCAGCCTCACGGTGCAGGATGGTGGCGAAGTCCTCGGCGACGTGACGGAGGGCACCGATCCCGGTGCGAGCCCGCTCGCCTGGCAAATCACTTTCCCGGCGCCGAGCGGTGGAGACGTCCGCCTGGAGCCGGGGCAGCACGTCTCGTTGAGCCCGGGCTCGTACGGTGAGCTCTCCGTGAAGCAGGGGGCGAGCGTCACCTTGGCTCCCGGCACTTACCACTTCACCCGGATCACCCTCGAAACGGGCTCGACGGTGGTGACGAGCTCGAGCGAGGCGACCACGGTGTTCGCGAACTCGGGGCTCACGATTCGCGGCACGGTGGTGAGCGGCGGAGCGGCGCCTGGTTTGACGCTCGCCTACTTCGGCACCGAGACCGCCTTCGTGGAAACCGGGCTGACCGCGCGAATCGCCGCGCCGAACGCCGAGCTCGTGCTGGGCGCTCAGGCGCAGGAGTTCGTGGGGCAGTTCTTCGCCAAGCGCCTGCTCGTGCGGCCGGATTGCACGCTCACGTACGCTTCGCTCTGACCCAAAGCGTGGCACACTCGGCTTCGATGCGCGCTCGCCGTCTCGTTGGCAGTCTCTTCATCGCGGGGACCACCGCGTTGGGAATCGCGACGAGCTGCGGCGGGCGCGCGGAGCACTGCTCCGGAGGAGCCTGCACGAACGAAGGCGGTGGCCACGGAGGCGGCGAGCCGACCGGTGGCAGCGCGGGCGCAGCCGGCGCTGCCGACGTTGCCGCCGGTGCGTCCGGCGCGGGCGATCCGAGCGGCGGCAGCGCGGGCGCAGCCGGCGCGTCGGACGTTGGCGCCGGTGCCGGCGGCGTGGGCGAGCCCCCGTGGCGGCTCACGTGCGGAAACTCGAGGGTCGATCCGGGCGAGGCCTGCGACGACGGCAACACCCAATCGGGCGATGGATGCAGCGCGACCTGCTGCCTCGAGTCGATGAGTCTGTGCTGCGAGGCGTGGTGCATCGAAGTCGCGCGGCGTCCCTGTCACTGCGGTGACGGCCACGTGGATGCTCAGGAAGAACGGTCCTTTATAAAAATTTGACGCGCCCGAGAAAGAGGAAAATGAGAGATCGGG
>QGUH01001153.1 GCA_003242355.1 Pseudomonadota bacterium | reverse complement strand
CGAGGCGGCAGACAAGGTCGTCGGCGCGAGCGAGCTCGGCCCGATCCTCGTCGCCGGCCGGCGCCCGGTTAAGGCGCACGTTGAGATGGGCTTCGATCCGCGGAGCAGCGATTTCGTGCTGCGGCCGGCGTGGCCACTGTTCGTGCTCGGCACCATCAACCACTTCGTGGACGAGGACTCCGGCTATCTCTCCTCGTTCCGCACCGGGCAGAGCTTCCGCATCCCGGCGCCGGCGGGGGTCGATCGCGCGACGCTGACGACGCCGCGCGGGGAGCGCCTCACCATTCCGGTGAAGGAAGGGCGGGCGGCGTACTTCGGCACGCTCGCGGGCTTCTACAAGCTGGAGACGGGCGGCGCGGAGCCGTCCGTTCACGAGTTCGCCGCGAACCTCGTGGATCCGGAGGAGAGCCGCGTCGCGCCGCGCGCGGATCTCGCGCTCGGCGAGAAGCCCGTCGCGCGCGCCGCGATCGGAACGCCCGGGGTGCGGCGCCGATTGTGGGCCTACCTGCTCGCGGCGGTCGTGCTCGTGTCGGTGGTGGAGTGGTTCACGTATCACCGGAGGGTGACGGTATGAGGCCCCTCGCGCGGCGCATCGCCTTCGGCGGGTTCCTGGTCGCGCTCGCGGGCGCGCTCACGTACGCGTACGTCACGTTCGTGCTGCGCGCGCCGGCGGACGCGTTCCGCTTCGAGCGCGGCGGCGAGACCTTCGAGTTGCTCGCGCCCGAGGCGTTCGGCGTGCTGCTCGTCCTGCCGCTCTTGATCCTCGGGCTCGCGCGCTCGCTCGCGGATTTGCCGTGGCCGCAGCGGGTGCTCTCGCTCCTGCTCCGCACGGCGTTCCTCGCGCTCGTCGCGCTCGCGCTCGCCAGCCCCGTGCGCACCGAGTCGACGGATCGCGTGGCGACGGTCGTGCTCGTCGACGTGAGCGATTCGGTCACCGACGAGGCGCTCGCCGCGGCACGGACCGAGCTCGAGCGGGTGCTCGCGGCGCGGCGCGCCGACGACCTGGTTCGGCTCGTGACGTTCGCGGAACGGCCGCGCCTGGTGCCGATCGAGCGCGACGGAAAGCCGTCCGTGCCGTCGATCGCGGAGCTCCGACACGCGCGCACGGCGAAGGGCCCGGCTGCGGCGCCCGGACCGGGCGCGGCGACGGACATCCAGGCGGCGCTGCAGCTCGCGTACGGCCTGTACCCGCCCGGCTATCTCAAGCGCGCGCTGCTCTTCACCGACGGCGTCGAGACGAACGGCGATCTTTTGTCCGAGGCGAACCGCGCGCGAAGCTTCGGCGTTCGGTTGTTCACGCGACCGTACCGTGAGCCGCCGCCCGGCGAGGTGAGCGTCGTGGGGCTGCGCTTGCCCGACAAGGTCGACGTCGGTCAGTCCTTCACGGTCACGGCGGAGCTCTATGCGAGCCGCCCGACGCGCGCGCGCCTCCGCCTGTTCCAGGGCGAGGCGCTCAATGGCCTCGATCCCGTGCGGGAGCTCGAGCTGTCCGGTGGTCGCAGCGAGGTCGAGTTCAAGAGCGTCGTTCGCGTCGGCGGCGAGGTGACGTACGCGCTCGAGCTCGAGCCGCAGGGGCCGGACGCGTTTCGCGAGAACAATCGCTATCGGGCGACGCTCGACGTCCCCGGGCGCCCGCTCGTGCTCTACGTCGAGGGGCAGCCCGCGCGCGCGAGCTATCTCGCCAACGCGCTCACCGCACAGCAGTTCGACGTCGACGTGCGCGCGCCGAGCGCGTTTCCCGCGTCGCTCGGCGAAATGGAGCGCTTCGACTTCGTCATTCTCTCCGACACGCCGCGGGAGGCGCTCGGCCCGGCGCGCACCCGGGCCCGGAGAGACTCCTGGCGGGACCCCGGGCGGGGGCTCGGGTTAGCGGCGGGCCCCCCGCGTGTCGGCCCCCCGGGGGGGGGGCACACACCACACCGGCGCCCTCC